>CALBLZ010000044.1 GCA_937895715.1 uncultured Candidatus Berkelbacteria bacterium | reverse complement strand
GGTGACGGTAATATCTTTCTGTTTTACGGTAATTGTCAGCGAGCCGTTGCCCGGTTTAAAGCTGGTGGCAAGCTCCGTGGCGTAGGCAGTGGTGAATGCAAGCTCGCCAATGTCGCCAGCCTTGCTCCACTGGTACGACACGTCAGTAACTGCATTGTTGAACCGATCGAAGGCTTGGGCAGTCACGAGCTGCTTGCTTCCAGCTGGAATACTTAGGGTGTTTGGCACGATGTACACGCGGTCGAGTTTGCCAAGAGCCTCTTGGTACTCTTTTTCAGCAATATCGGCGCCTGCACTGCTGCCGGTGCCTTGGCCGTTCTTTCTGGTTTCAACATCTACGAGCACGTCGCCGTTTCCTTCACCACCACCGCTCGTGCTACCGCCGCCATTATCTACACCTCCGGCTCCACTGCCCGCTCCATCTCCGACGCCAAGACCACTTCCATCACCAGAACCAACTCCGGAGCCTTGTCCGCCGTTGCCATTACTACTAGAGCCGCCGCCTCCACCGCCACTGGTGCTACCATTGGTGTTTCCGCCTCCTCCGTCAGGACTGGCCGTTGGTGTTGGGCTTGGTGTAGGGCCGATTGAGGTAGTTGGGCTTGGAGTTGGGGTGGGTGTTGGGGTGGCCGTTGGTGTGTCGGTAGGAGTAGGGCTTGGGGTTGGGTTGCTACCACCATTGTTGTTGCCATTTCCGTTGTTCCCACCACCTGTTCCGTTACCATTTTGGTTGGTTTCACCCTGCCCAGTAGTTTCATTAATAACCGTAACCGTGGCCGTTGCGCCGATGCTCCCAGTTTGGGCCCGAACGGTGTTTACAAAGTTACCAGCGACATTTCCCGCTGTGAATACGCCGTTTTGATCAATACTTCCGCCGCTAGCCACAACGCTCCAGGTAACCGTCGCATTCGTGATAGGGTTCTCGAAAACGTCATATACATCAGCCCTAAACTGTTGTGAGCTTGATTTAGGTACAACAGTGGTGAGTGGTGTGAGACGGATTGCGCTTGCGGGGGCAGGTGTGGCATTCGCAAAAATATTTATTTGCTGGCCATTTGGCAGGTTTACCCGGGCAGTGACTATGTAGGTTCCCACCTTTCTACCAAGCGTGAGATTAGTGGTAAGCAGACCATCAAAACCAGTAGTTCCTCCGCTATTTGTCAGCACTTGCCCAGTAGAGTTTGGGGGGTAGGCAGCAATTAAGAAGGTGAGGTTGAGGTTTGGAATTGCGTTACCGTATAGGTCGATTGCTTTCACCGTGATCGCGGTTGGTAGTGCGGTGTTAACGATGCCGCTCTGGTTGTTCCCAGATACCAGCGAAATAGTAGCAAACCTTGAATCTGCAAGTACCAAAAAGTCGGCAGAGATTGCATTGAGCGCGGCGTAGTACATGGTGAGCCGGTTTGGTGCGACAGCTCGCGTGACGGTGACGAATCCGTTCCAAATACCATTCACAAACGGGGTGGTGGTACTTGGTACAACCGTGCCAGTGAGATCAACGAGGGTTACCGTGTCATCAAAGTCGGTAACAATGTTACCCAGCGAGTCGAAGGCCTTAATGGTTACCGCAAAGGGAACTCCAGCAATTTTAGGGTCGCCCAACACAAAGCCGTTGTCGAAGGCAAAGTGGTGCGGCATGGTGAAGGCCTTCACCTTTTCTAGGCTCTGTATAAGCACTACGGAGTTTAGAGTTGCAACCAAAAACAGAGCAGTTGTTCCTGCCCAAATCTTGCGCATCAGTAACGACAATCGATGTGCGCGATTCAACATGCTACCAGTATCGCACCTGAGGCAACAGATCGGCAAGTCTGCATTCATTGACACCTGGGGCGCTACCTGGAAAGGTAGGTTGTACAGAGGGAGTGCGGCGTAGCCGTTCTGGGGGCACCCGACTCTTTGACAACAAGGACAGGTAAGTTATGAATAGGAAAAGAACCGTTGTTTTGACCCTGCCTGGCTCGCAGCACATTGCTGCCGGGATGATGCGAGAGCTGAATCTTGAGCCAAGCAGATTTTCGAAGTTTGACCTCACCCCATTTACGGGAGGAGAGCTCTACATGCGGGTGATCAACGATGACCCCGGCTGCCTGCGAGGCAAGGATGTTGTGCTGACAGCAAGCATCCACGACCACACCGACTTCTTTAACGTGCTGCTAGCGCAAGATCTGCTGGTGCACAAGGGAGTGCGCCGGCTGTTCATTGCCATGCCGTACCTGGCGTACTGCACACAGGAGCGCGAAGTTCACCCGAACGACGCAGTGCCTGCTCGCATGATCGCTACGCAGCTGGCTGCCGGGGCAGGTGCCTACCAAGGCATCTCCCGCATACTGCTGGATACCCATACCGATGGGATTCAGAACTACTTCCCAGCCTGCCATGTGCCGGAAGTCATGCAGGGGAAGTCGATCTTGCTCCCGGCAATTAAAAAGCTGGGGCTAAGCGAGGGTGACTTTGTGGTTGCTTCGGCTGACCTTGGTAGGCCAAAGTGGATCGCAAGCTACGCTAACCTGCTTCGTGCTCGGTTTGCTCTGGCGAACAAGCGTCGTGCCGGGGAGCACTCCGAAACGGATCAGTTCGTTGGGGGTGACTTCAACGGCAAAGATGTTGTTCTGTATGACGACCTTACACGGAGTGGTAGAAGTGCAGTGCAGGCACTGAACCTCTACACCGAAAATGGCGCAACCGGTGGTTACCTAGTGCTAAGCCACCTGGCCGCAAACAACGAGGCGGCCCTGCAGGTGCTGGTTGATTCGCCCTTTAAGCGCATCATCGTCACCGATTCACATCGCTGGAGTCAGCACCCTATCGTGCAGGATTCCAGCAAATTCGTCGTCTGTGAGACCGCTCCGCGCCTTGCGCGGCGCGTAGCCGACGTCTTCTACTAACCCCCTGGAGCCTGAGTGGCGCTACTGCACCGCTCCGGCTCCCCAGACCATCAGCTATCATTCGCCGCAAGGCGATTTTTTGTATCAATTCTCCATGATTGCAGGGTACAATAAACCGGTGATACCTCTCCGAAACAAGCAGGAACTTGCATATGAAGCGCTGATTGGCGCCCTGCTTTCGTTGCCGCTTATTGGGTTATTGCTACTAGCAGGTAGAGATACTTCAGCACTCTCGGTTTGGCAGGTACTTGCCGTTGTTGCAGGTGGAGCAGCAGCCAGTGTCGTTTACTGCCTTACCATTCGTCGGCTCCTTACTAGAGTACTGCACCCACGCCGAGCGGCGCTGCGCTGGCTAGTGGTAGTTCCCATGCTTGCGCTGGGCCTTTTTTGGATTCTCCAGGTTTCATTGACTGTTGGCTCCGCGGTTGCCCTAGTTGTTGGCCTGATTCTTAGTTTTGCAATTGGCCGATCGTTGGTGTGGGATTCACTTTTTGCTGCCTTAGGTTTTGGTGCGCTGTATGTTGTGCTGTATCTCAGTTTTGGTCTAACGCTCGGTGGCTCAGCTCACTTGGTGACGGAGTTTTCGGGCCTAGCTTTCCTGCACCATTCAGTAGAGGAATTGCTCCTTGTGTTTGTATTCGGCTCTCTTTGGGGGCCGCTCTCAGCCGCGTTTCGTCAGCACCCGGTTGCAGAGTGTGAGACTGCGTTTGGCGCAAAGCACCACCTGCCAAAAAAGATTCTCGCCACAGTCACGGCTCTGGTTGCTCTAGGGGGCGGGTACTGGGTATACGATTCGTTTGTGCGCCTCCCGAGTGCTTCAGCAACAAGCCTTGAGCCAGCTCGTGTGCTTCAAAGTTTCACCGAGCCGCTGCGCGTTTCCTTTGATCGACCGATTGATCGTGACCAGCTGGTAATCACAATCACCCCTCAGATTGAAGGTGATATTTCTTTTTCAGACCCGTACCTCCAGCGAACATTTGTGCGCGAAATAGTCTTTACGCCAAGTTCATATTGGGAACCCGGGGTTGCCTA
>CALBLZ010000043.1 GCA_937895715.1 uncultured Candidatus Berkelbacteria bacterium | reverse complement strand
ATGCGCCCTTTCTCAACATTCTTTTGAATAGCGTGGCCGGTGAGAATCATCGTGATGGCGCTAGTGATAGTATCCGCTGTACCCGTGCGACAAGGCGTTCTAGTTCGTCCCAATCTTTCGACTGGTAGATGATCGTGTTCGGGTAGCGGCCTGAGTAGGCGGCAAAGCGCGAGTTGGTGTCAGATAGCTGTTCGGCGGCAATAACTTGTAACACGCCGTTGCGCTCTCCATACCGTTTGCGCGCTAGATCTGAGTCAGGAATCGCCAGAATAACGAGCATGGTTTCAGCAACGATTCCATCGAGTACCCCACGTTCAGTTGGGCTAAACGGAGAATCGCGGTTGAATACTTCGCTGTACACCTGCTCCGAAACGTGGCCGCGCTCAAAGATGGTCTGGGGTTGGGTGGCGTACGCGCTAAGGTAGCGTTCAAACTGCCAGCCAGGTTTGTGGGTGAGGGCGGCGGCGTCCCAATTGAGTCGGTTCTTTAGTTCTTTAGCAAGGGTAGATTTCCCGCCACAGTCCACGCCTTCGATGAGAATATTTCGTACCACCAGCTGAGTATGCTATTACTGAATGGTAGATTCTAGACAAATAAAATTGAGTCAAAAATATTTGACCCACCCTAAACCTGTTGCCATGCACCGCATCCAAAAGTACATCCTGGCCCAGCTTGCAGTTCAGCAAACGTGTAGGTTTTCTCAGCTCCGTCCGAAAGATGTTGAAAGCAATCACCTTATGTACCACCTGCGCCGACTAATGGCTTCGGGGTGGGTGAATAAATCAGCAGGCGCCTACGCCTTAACCCCAACTGGTCTTCTCGAAGTTGACCGATTGAGTAGTGTTGATTCACAGCCTCGGATTCAACCAAAAATCGTCACCCTGATTGCCTGCAGTAACGAAGCAGGGGAATGGTTGGTATACCGCCGGGCACGCCAACCGTTTAAGGGTTTGGTTGGGTTCCCATACGGCAAGATTCACCTGGGTGAAAAGGTGGGGGCTGCCGCTAAGCGCGAGTTTAAGGAAAAAACTGGCGTCGACGCTGCACTTACACACCGTGGTGAAGTCTACCTTACCGTACATGACAAAGAAGGAGAGTTGATTAGCCACATGCTAACCCATGTCTTTTCTGGAAAAGTAACTGGTGGCACACTCAGAGAAGCGTCCGAAATGGGAAAGTGTTTTTGGCAAGATGTAAAGAAGCTTCCTGCAAAACAGTTCTTTCCTGGATTTAAAGAAGAACTGGCGCTACTCAGCAAGGGGGAAGAGCGATTCTTTGAGGAGTATACGTTTACGGTGTAAATCTCAGATAGCGGCCTAGTTCACAAAACCCCCCGCATGAGGGTGCGAGGGGGCATGTCTGGTATTACTGAGGTTACTTAAGCGTGATGAACGGAGTAGCGCCACCAGTTGCTTGTGGAAGTTTGCCATCCCACTTTTCGATTGCGCGGAGCTGTAGAAGATCGGCAGTGAGGTTCTCACGCTGGAGGGCAAGCGAGTCGGCTTCGGCACGAGCCTGGGTGACACGCTGCTCACCTTCAATCTTGATGCGCTCGAGGTCTTGGCGAGCCTTAAGGGCGTTCTGCTCGGCTACCTGCTTGGCCTCGATAGCCTTGTCGAATTCTTGGCTGAAGCGGAAGTCAGTGATCGAAACGTCATCAACGTTAACGTACTTAGAAGCGAGGCGTTCGGTAAGGAGGCGCTTGATTTCATCCTTAAGCTCTTGGCGCTTGGTAATCAGCTCTTCAGCAGAAAACTTGGAGGTTGCGCTCTTCACGCTCTCTTGAACGGCTGGGTCGACAATACGAGTTTGCCACTCAAGGCCAATTTCTTGGTAGAGGTTGTTGATTTTGGCCGGGTCGAGCTCGAAGTTAAGGGCAATGCGGGTGGTAACCTGCTGCAGATCGCGACTGGCTGCCTCAGCTACGGCATCAAGCTTTCGGGTACGGGTGCTAAAGGTGTACACACGGTCGATAATAGGGGCAACAAGATGAACGCCTGGAGCAAGCGTTTTCTCTTGAATAACACCAAGACGAACAACAACGGCTTGGTCACCAGCATCAACGATCTTAATTGAGCTGAGGAGCAGGAGAA
>CALBLZ010000042.1 GCA_937895715.1 uncultured Candidatus Berkelbacteria bacterium | reverse complement strand
GTGAAAAGATCCCCGGCTAGGGGAGTGAAATAGAACCTGAAACCGTGTGCCTACAGACGGTCGGAGCACTATGGCCTTCGGGCAATGTGTGACGGCGTGCCTCTTGGAGAATGAGCCAGCGAGTTAATCTCAGTGGCAAGGTTAAGCCAGAAACAGGCGGAGCCGCAGCGAAAGCGAGTCTGAATAGGGCGTTCAGTCGCAAGGATTAGACCCGAAACCGGGTGAGCTACCCATGTCCAGGGTGAAGCGAGTCTAAAAGCTCGTGGAGGCCCGAACCTACTAATGTTGCAAAATTAGGGGATGAGGTGTGGGTAGAGGTGATATGCCAAACGAACTCGGAGATAGCTGGTTCTCCCCGAAATAGCTTTAGGGCTAGCGCCATGCGTTTAGTACCGGAGGTAGAGCACTGAATGGGCTAGGGGGCTTAATGCTTACCGAACCCAATCAAACTCCGAATGCCGGTACTCCAGAGCATGGTAGTCGGACTCCGGGAGATGAGTTTCGGGGTCGAAAGGGAAACAGCCCAGACCATCGGCTAAGGTCCCCAAATCTACGCTAAGTGGGAAACGATGTGGGGTTACTCAAACAACCAGTAGGTTGGCTTAGAAGCAGCCACCCTTTAAAGAGTGCGTAATAGCTCACTGGTCGAGTGATCCTGCGCGGAAAACTTAACGGGGCTAAGCGTAGTACCGAAGCCATGGGTTTCAACTTAATTGTTGGAGCGGTAGGGGAGCGTTCTGTCAGCAGTGAAGGTCGACCGGAAGGACGGCTGGAGCGGACAGAAGTGAGAATGCAGGCATGAGTAGCGTAAAACACGTGAGAACCGTGTTCACCGTATGTCTTAGGTTTCCGACGCCAGGTCAATCCGCGTCGGGTTAGTCGGGGCCTTAGCTGAGGCCGAAAGGCGTAAGCGATGGATAGCCGGTCAACATTCCGGCACCGCCTATGAGGAGTGATGAAGGGACGCAACGAGGTAGACCAGCCCGCGATTGGTTGTGCGGGTGCATTGGATGTCAGACGTTGAGATCTGTAGGAAAATCCGCAGATTGAGTTGAGATCCCGTGGCGAGTCTTCAAGGCATAAGTGAGTTAAGCCTTGTTGCCGAGAAAAGCTTCTAAACGTTGATTCATAGGCGCCCGTACCGCAAACCGACTCTGGTAGACGGGTAGAATATACCAAGGTGAACGGGAGAACCTTCGTTAAGGAACTAGGCAAATTAGCCCCGTAACTTCGGGATAAGGGGTGCCTCTGGACGTGAAAGTTTTCTTGAGCGTCTGGAGGTCGCAGTGAAATGGTTCTAGTGACTGGTTAACAAAACCACAGGTCTCTGCAAAGCCGCAAGGCGATGTATAGGGGCTGACACCTGCCCAGTGCCGGAAGGTTAAGGGGAGAGGTTAG
>CALBLZ010000041.1 GCA_937895715.1 uncultured Candidatus Berkelbacteria bacterium | reverse complement strand
AAAAAATCAGGACTGTTAAGGTTTGGTAATCTGTGGTATTATCATTTGGCACTTTTTGTATCGGGAGCTCATCCCCTGCAAAACGAGTAGCTTATTATTAACAACCCTAGGACTACTATGTCTGATATGCTCGGCTCGAGCCTCGCGCCTACCCGTACAAAATTTGTCGTTGGCCTTGGACCTCAGAGCGAATCACTTGAAAGTATGGAACAGCTGACCCTCGCAGGAGCATCTGTGTTCCGCAACAATTTTGCCCACGCCCAGTACGACGAGTACCGTAAGCGCCTGGCAAATCTACAAGCAATAAATAAAAAGCTTGGAACCTCGGTAAAAATGCAAGCCGATTTGCAGGGTCAAAACCTACGCGTCGGCAAGTTTGAAGGTGGGCAAGTGGAGTTATTCGAGAGCCACACCTACACCTTTGTTACCAATGGTGGTGAAATCCTTCCTGGAGAATTCCAGATCAACGATGACAATCTTCACAACGACGTAAAGGTTGATGAACCAATCTCATTTGCCGATGGGGCTATTGAGGGTGTCATTACTAAAGTAGAGGGTCACAAAATCTCAGTCGAAATGAGTAATAGCGGTATTTTGAAAGACCGCAAGAGCATCAACGTTCCTGCCACCAATCTGACAGCTTCGTCACTCACTGAAAAAGATTTCAACGATCTCGATTTCCTCCTAGAAACTGGTGTAGATATTATTGCCGTCTCATTTTTAGCAGGCCGTGAGGAGCTTGATACCGTGCGAAAGATTGTTACTGAGAAGTCGAAGGGTCGTCAGGTAATGATTATCAGCAAAATTGAGCGCCTTAAAGCTATTCAAAACCTTCACGAAATTGTTGAGGCGTCCGATGGTGTAATGATTGCACGTGGCGATCTTGGGATTGAGCTACCTATGGAGGATATCCCAATTTTACAGAAAGAAATCATCGCGCTCTGTCACCAGCAGAATAAGCCGGTTATTACCGCCACACAAATGCTGCTCTCGATGGTGCATGCGATCCGCCCAACTCGAGCCGAGGTTTCAGACGTTGCGAATGCCGTCTTTGACCACTCTGATGCGCTCATGCTTTCCGAGGAAACCATGGTTGGCGCTCACCCCGCTCACGCCCTTTCTACAATGGTTAAGATCGCTGGGCGCGTTGAGGCCTATTTGTACGAACGTCCAAACTACTTTGAGCAGTTTGGTATTTAGATAGCCGCACACTGCGCCAAAGAACGAGAAAAGGCCATCCGCATGTGTGGATGGCCTTTCTTGTATATCTATGCCACCAAAAAACCGCCTTGCGGCGGCTTTGGTGCAAGGAGAGTGCCCTTACTTTTTGGAGGTAGCCTTTTTGGTAGCAGCCTTTGGTGTAGTTTTTGGAACGTACTTTTTGGCAGCTTTCTTTTCGGCAACTGTTGGGACCACGCTCACAACGCGAGTTGGGCGAAGGGTGCCGGTGAACTTACGCTTCATTACACGCTTGAAGCTAACCAAACCTGTAACAAGCGCGAAGAGGCTATCGTCTACACCGCGACCAACGTTGTCGCCTGCTGCAAACTTAGTGCCGCGCTGCTTAACGATGATGTTGCCAGCCTGCGCAAACTGGTTACCAAAAACCTTAACGCCTAAGCGCTTTGCTTTACTATCGCGTCCTAACCGCGTACTACCGGCCGCCTTCTTATGTGCCATGACAGAATACCTATTGGATTTCTAAGTGGTGGGTGAGAGTTCGACCAGATCACGGCGCACAAAGCTATCCGGACGGTCGTAACAGAACAGTCTTTGGTGACTATACCCAAATCTGTCCAGAGTGTCAATCATGTGCTCGTAGAGCCCGGCCTCATTATTCTCGGATGCTGCAACCTTGGCCCGTGGGAATACAACGAGCAACCGTGTTACCACCTGTTTTTCTTGTAAAACTGCCTCAAAAAAGCTTGTGTACAGAGTGGCAAGCTCGGCTAACCAACTTTCTCTCCCAGATTCTGGCAGCTCAGTGCGCAGCGGTTTACCCAGGAACGGCTCAGCCACGATTACTACTGTGCGTTTGAGCTTTCCAGCCAAAGCTACTGCTGGAGCAAAGCTCTTAGCGTCGGTGGCATCACCTACCCAACTCGTTGCCGATGTCGCAGGTTCGGTACTTGCCTGGGGGTACTCACGCTGCAACCACTTGAGATTTTCTTGCGTAGCATTAGTTTTCCGCTCAACAATGTCTGAACCCACACTTGGCAAGCCAAGTAGTCGGGCTTCGAGCACCACGCGGCCATTCCCACAGAACGGGTCGTATACCAGAACGTCATCAAGCTTGAGATCGTGAAGGGCGATGTTAAGCATGATCTGCGCCAGCTTTGGTGGCAGCATTCCAGATTCAGCATCGGGCACAGGAATGCCAAAATCGCGCTTGGTGTAGCTGTTAATGTTTTGCCCTGTGAGGGTGTGGCCAATCTGCCAGGCACCGTCTACATGGATGGCGCAGAGCTCGAGCGCGCGTGAGGTATCCGTGCGATCCCCTGCCAACCAGGCTAGTTTGTTGTGAATCAGCTGTGCAGTAGAAAGGTGCATGCCGTTTTGGGCGGCGGTTACAAAACGCAGCGAGGCGCCGGCAGAAACCATGCCGCGCTTGAGAGTGCGCGCTACATCAAACGGGCGCAGATGAGTATCTGCATCATTCCAGACGCTCACGCCAACGGTGAGCTTTCCAACAGCCCCATCAAAGAGTTCAGTTGCAAGTTTAGTGCAGATTTCGGCTACTTGACTGGTGTCAGAGGTAGTCCGACACAGTTCGATAATGCGAATAGTGCCACCTAGACTCGCCTGCAGCGACTGTACCTGCTCATCCAAAAGCGGCTTTACAGAAGTAAAGCTATAGATTTCGCGCTGCATCCGGGTAGATTCTGGGCGTACCCCAAAACGAGGCAAAACAGCCTCAAGTTCGAGTACCGATAACTGCGGTAATCGGCCGCATTGGATTGCGTAGGTGGTCATACTTCGTTGAGAACATCAAAGCCAGTGTGGCTACCTGTTAACGCTA
>CALBLZ010000040.1 GCA_937895715.1 uncultured Candidatus Berkelbacteria bacterium | reverse complement strand
TTGCAAGAGGAACTTGTGCGTCGATAACCTTAATACCACCTGGTCGATCGGTAGAGCCCATGATCTGACCACGGCGGGAGTTGATATCTCCCATAACATCACCAAAGTAGTCGTCTGGAACCTGTACCTCTACCTTCATGATTGGCTCAAGAATAGCGGGGTTAGCCTTCTTAACAGCTTCTTGCGCTGCCATAGATCCGGCAATCTTGAAGGCCATTTCAGATGAGTCTACATCGTGGAATGAGCCATCTTTAAGGGTAACTTTGACGTCGAGTACTGGGTAGCCTGCAAGCACACCGCGTTCGAGAGCTTCGCGAATACCTTCTTCTGAAGGCTTGATGAATTCTTTAGGAATAGAACCACCAACAATTTTGTTCTCGAAAACAAATCCGGCACCGCGCTCGCCTGGTTCCATATCGATAACGACGTGACCAAACTGACCGCGACCACCTGACTGGCGAACGAACTTTCCTTCTACATTAGATACCGCCATGCGGATAGCTTCCTTGAATGCTACCTGTGGCTGACCTACGTTTGCTTCTACCTTAAACTCACGCTTCATACGATCAACGATGATTTCAAGGTGAAGCTCGCCCATCCCAGCAATCAGGGTCTGGCCAGTTTCGTGGTTGGTTGAAATGCGGAAGGTTGGGTCTTCTTCGGCTAGGCGGGAAAGAGCGATACCCATCTTTTCCTGGTCTGCCTTGGTCTTTGGCTCGATTGACTGCTGAATAACTGGATCAGCAAAGTTAATTGACTCAAGAAGAATCTGGTTTGCTTGATCGGAAAGAGTGTTACCAGTGGTGGTGTACTTAAGACCAATCGCAGCGGCGATTTCCCCGGCGTACACTTCTTCTACATCTTCACGACTGTTGGCGTGCAAGCGAACAATGCGACCAATGCGCTCCTGTTCACCCTTGCTGGTGTTGTATACATAGGAACCTGCCTTAAGTTTTCCGGAGTACACACGGAAGAAACAGAGCTTTCCAACGAATGGGTCGGTAGCAATCTTGAAAGCAAGTGCAGTAAATGGCTCGTTATCATCAGCGTGGCGCTCGAGTGGCTCCTCAGTTTTAGGGTTTGTTCCCTTTACTGGAGGAATATCGAGAGGGCTTGGAAGGTACTCCACAACTGCGTCGAGCATTGACTGCACACCTTTGTTCTTGAGGGCAGTACCACAGAGTACAGGAACAAGCGTTCCAGCGAGGGTGCCCTTACGGATACCTGCACGCATTTCTTCTACGGTAAGCTCTGCGCCAGTGAAGAACTTTTCCATGAGCACATCGTCTTGCTCGCAGATCTTTTCGATAAGCTTTGCGCGCCATTCGTCGTATTCAGCCTTCATGTCAGCTGGAACATCGGTATCTTCGAATACTTTACCCATGTCATCTTTGTAGATGCGGGCTTTGCCGAGGATGAGGTCGATGTAACCGGTGAAGTCAGCTTCTGATCCGATTGGGAGCTGGAGTGGGATAGCGTTGGTAGTAAGGCGGGTAACGATCGATTGGTACGCCTTCATGAAATCGGCACCCATGCGGTCGAGCTTGTTGATGAAACAGATGCGAGGCACCTTGTAATCATCAGCCTGGCGCCATACAGTTTCGGACTGTGGCTCTACACCAGCAACACCATCGAATACTACAACACCACCGTCGAGTACGCGCAGTGAGCGCTGTACTTCTACGGTAAAGTCTACGTGACCTGGGGTGTCGATAATGTTGAGGCGGTGGGTGTCTTTGCCGGGACGAGTGGTTGGGGTCCAGAAAGCGGTGGTTGCAGCAGAGGTAATGGTAATACCACGCTCTTGCTCCTGCTCCATCCAGTCCATAGTTGCAGCGCCATCGTGCACTTCACCAATTTTGTGGGTCTTACCAGTGTAGTAGAGCACACGCTCGGTGGTGGTGGTTTTACCAGCATCGATGTGAGCAATGATTCCGATATTACGAACCTTTTCTAGGGGGTATTCGCGTGCCATGGTGATTATCTCCTTTGTTTATTAGTGACGTGCGAAGTGAGCAAAGGCGCGGTTTGCCTCAGCCATACGATGGGTTTCGTCTTTCTTGCGAATTGCTGAGCCTTCGTTGTTGTAGGCAGCAATTAACTCGGCAGCTAGCTTTTCAGCCATTGGCTTGCCTTTAGAGCTGCGAGCAGCATCGAGTAGCCAGCGCAGTGCCAGCATAAGGCGGCGCTGACGTGGAACTTCTACAGGAACCTGCATGTTTGCTCCGCCAACGCGGCGGCCTCGCACTTCTACAACAGGAGTAACGTTCTTAAGGGCGCCTTCAAGCGCTACAAGCGGCTCAACTTCGAGCTTTTTAGCAGCAAGTTCGATTGCAGTGTAAGCAATCTTGCGAGCAACGGTCTTTTTGCCGTTCTCCATGATATAGTTCACCAACTTGGTGACGGTAACAGATCCGTATACAGGATCTGGAGCCAGCTCGCGCTGACCAATTGTTGCTCCTCGAGACATATGGGGAATCTCCTAATTACTTATGTGAGCGCGACTTCCCTCGGAGTGAGGTACTGCACTCGTTACTGCAAGCAGTGTATCAGATTGACATAAACCTGTAAATATGGTATAAAGCCGCTACGGATACAATCCGGTTCAAGGTTGTTATGACACTGTTATTAAAGGATATGCCGCAGAGGGCGGCTCTCACGAACTTCATCGAAGCCTATCGGCGTTACCGCACATGCCACCTGTGGCTTCGTCTGGCTAAGACCCTGCTCTTTCAGAGCCTCTTCGTCGCCCTCCTTGGAGGCATGATCTACCTTGCTGTCACCCAGCTCGTGCGCGGCAACTACGTCACTGGGGCACTGGCTTCGCTCACCGTCCCATTCCTTCTCCTGGGTACCTACCTCTACTGGTGGTGTACTTGCGGAGGCTTCGTCAAATGGCTTCGGGATGACTGGAGCCGATGGGGCAAGATGTGCCTCTCTCGCCACGGGAAGAGGTGCGCAGAGCTAACAGAACTCTACCTCAACCCCCTGTGGGGAACCGAGGACGAGCGCGGTCAGCTGGCAGACGACCTTTTGCGGGCTTGGCACCATATGCATGAAGCCTGTGGCGTTCCCTGCCTCGAGAACCTGACGCCTGGCACGCTTGGATCGGACCTTCACGAAGGGATACGACAGCTACAAGCTCTGTACCCCGACGACAAAGACTAGCTCAAACAAGCTTGTCGCAACGTATCACGAAACGACCGCTTACCTAACAGTGAGTGGTCGTTTTCATATATACGAAAAAAGAGCCCTTGCGGACTCCCCTTCTGCCTAACTTGATTAGGACTTTTTAACGCCGTAGTGTGAGCGACTCTTTTTGCGACCCTTAACGCCCTGGGCGTCGAGTTTACCGCGAACGATGTGGTACTTAACACCTGGAAGGTCTTTTACACGGCCTCCACGGATAAGCACAACGGAGTGCTCCTGCAGGTTGTGACCTTCGCCAGGAATGTAGGCCCAGGTTTCCACTCCGTTAGTAAGACGAACACGTGCAACTTTACGTTGGGCAGAGTTAGGCTTTTTTGGAGTGGTTGTTGTGACCTTGATACACACACCGCGCTTTTGTGGGGCGTTAAGCGGAACTGGACGCTTTTTGAAGGTGTTGAAGGTGGACTTCAATACCGGAGCATTCAGCTTGCGCTTATGCGATACGCGTGGTTTGCGAAGAAGTTGGTTGATTGTTGGCATAGAATCTCTTTAGACGGCTGGTTCGTGTTGGTACCCTGTTCCAGCCGGAATGAGCTTACCAATAATTACGTTTTCTTTCAAGCCACGGAGCTCATCACGCTTACCTTGGATGGCAGCATCGATAAGAACAGCGGTGGTTTCCTGGAATGAGGCAGCTGAAAGGAAGCTCTTAGTCTTAAGTGAAACGCGAGTGATTCCCAGAAGCTGTTGGTCAGCTTGGAGATTCTTTGCGTGCTTAAGTGCCTCACGGTAATCAGTCATTTCAACAGTTTGACCAGTAATGTACTGGGTTGAACCAGCATCGGTGATCAGCATCTTTGAGAGCATCTGACGGATGATGATTTCAACGTGCTTGTTGTGAATGGTCTGACCCTGGGTAGAGTAGATCTTCTGTACTTCATTCATAATGTAGCGCTCGATAGCGCCGCGCCCTGCAATACCAAGGAGCTGCTGCAAGTCGAGGTGCCCTTCGGTGATCGGCTGACCTTTTTCTACACGGTCTCCCGCTTCAACCTTGAGCGACATGCTGTGGCTGACGGTGAACTCACGAACTTGCTTACCAGCCGCAGTTACGGTTACGTCACCGTTCTTAATGGAAACGGTACCCATAATTGTTGCGCGGTAGGAACGCCCTTCACCGTACTCAATCAGGACGTCACGAGGTGCAACCTTGTCACCATTCTTCACAACGATTGTCATCTTTTCGCTAGCGTGGACGGTCTGAGTTTCAGATTCGTCGGCAGTAACGGTAACCAGGGTGTCTTCGTCACGCTCATCGATAGCAACTACACCAGAGACGTCAGACATAACTGCTGGAGTCTTAGGAGAACGAGCTTCGAAGAGCTCTTCTACACGTGGCAACCCTGCGGTAATGTCGCCTGAGCTCTGAGCTACACCACCCATGTGGAAGGTCTTCATGGTCAACTGTGTACCTGGCTCACCAATTGCCTGAGCAGCGATGATACCTACGGCCTCACCCTTTTCTACAAGCTCGCCTGAAGCAAGGTTTTTACCGTAGCAGTGCTGACAGATTCCCCAAGGTGCTCGACAGTACAGAGGTGTGCGGAGAACAACCTTTTCAAGACCGGCTTCAACCAATTTGGTGGCGATAGCTTCGTCAACGAAGGTACCGTTCTTTACGCCAGCTTGATCCCCTGCCAGGTAGCGACCAACGAGTGCGTCTTCGAAACGGTCGTTTACTAGGAGCTGATCTTGCTTGTACAGGGTTACACCTTCGGTAGAGCCACAGTCGACTTCGGCAACAACAACGTCTTGCGCCACATCTACCAGACGACGGGTTAGGTACCCAGCGTCAGACGTACGAAGTGCTGTATCAGCGCGTCCCTTACGAGAACCGTGGGTTGATACGAAGTACTCGAATACGGACAGACCTTCTTTGAAGTTGCTCTTAAGCGGAATCTCAATAATTTCACCACTTGGGTTAGCTACGAGACCCTTCATACCAGCAATCTGGTTGAGGTTAGTAACCGTACCACGAGCACCTGATTTAAAGATGGTCATGATTGGGTTGTCGTCGGTGAAGCCCTTCAGCACGCTTGCTTCGAGTTCTTTACCGGCTTCCATCCACATTTCAACAGACTTTACGTACCGCTCTTCACGGGTAATCAGACCGAGTTTGTACTGCTTTTCAACAGCGTCGAGAGCCTTTTCAGTCTTCTCGATAACCTCGTCCTTTTCCTTTGGAATAACAATGTCGGACAAACTAAAGGTGATACCAGACTTTTCAGCGTACTTGAAGCCGGTGTCCTTAATATCGTCTACGAATACTGCGGTGCGGTCTGAACCAAGCTCGGCGAATGAACGAGCGATCAACTTTGCTAAGCTCTTCTTGTCCATCACCTTGGTTTGGTATCCAAGTCCTTCAGGAACAATTTTATTGAAGTGAATCTGACCAACTGAGGTCTCAATCATCTCACCTTCAATCAAAACCTTGATCTGAGAGCGGAAGTCGATAACACCAGTGTCGTAGGCCATAAGTGCTTCGTCACCAGATGAGAAACCGCGACCAGCACCCTTACCGGCAGGTTCGATTACCGTCATGTAGTAGATACCGAGGTGCATATCTTTGTTTGGCCCTACGATAACTTCACCCGAAGCCGGCTTGAGCAGGTTCTTGGAAGAAAGCATGATCTCAGCAGCTTCTTTTTGTGCCTGCTTTGAAAGTGGAACGTGAACAGCCATCTGGTCACCATCGAAGTCTGCGTTATAAGCAGTACAAACGAGAGGGTGGATCTGGATAGACTTACCTTCAATCAGTACAGGCTGGAAGGCCTGAATACCGAGACGGTGAAGGGTAGGAGCGCGGTTTAACAGAACGAAGTGATCCTTGGTGATGTCTTCGAGAATATCCCAGACAAAGCTTTCACCCTGCTCAATAAGGCGGGTAGCATTCTTTACGTTGTGTACGTACTCACCCTGAATCAGTTTTCCAATTAGGAAAGGCTTGAACAGTTCAAGCGCCATCATCTTAGGTAAACCACACTGGTGGAGCTTAAGGTTAGGACCAACAACAATTACAGAGCGACCAGAGTAGTCCACGCGCTTACCAAGTAGGTTTTGGCGGAAACGTCCCTGCTTACCACGGAGCATGTCGGAAAGGCTCTTAAGCTTTCGCTTGAGTCCAGTAGCAGCTGCAGCAGCCTTGCCGCGGCGAGCGTTGTTGTCGACAAGAGCATCAACTGCTTCTTGCAACATGCGCTTTTCGTTGCGGGTAATAACTTCTGGAGCACCGCTGTTCAGGAGCTTCTTCAGACGATTGTTGCGGTTTAGTACACGACGGTAGAGGTCGTTAAGGTCGGAGGCTGCAAAGCGGCCACCATCAAGCTGCACCATCGGGCGCAGATCGGGCGGAATAACTGGTAGGCGGGTAAGCACGAGCCATTCTGGGTTGATATCTGCCTTGTTAAGGTCGGATACCAGCTTGAGACTACGGGCAACACGACGGCGGTT
>CALBLZ010000039.1 GCA_937895715.1 uncultured Candidatus Berkelbacteria bacterium | reverse complement strand
CTTTTATCCGTTGAACCCTGACGTGCCCACGCACAATCAGAGGGTCACTTAGACCTACTTTCGTACCTGCTCGACTTGTATGTCTCACAGTCAACCGCACTATATACCTATATGCTCGACGGCTGATTTCTGACCAGCCTGAGTGCAGCTTTGTACGCCTCCGTTACCTTTTTGGAGGCGACCGCCCCAGTCAAACTACCCGCCACGGAATGTCCTCACCCGGGATGACCAGGCAAGTTAGTTATCCAGATGCAGAAGGGTGGTGTTCCATTGGTGCCGAAGCTCCCACCTACGCTCTACATCTACATCCAAACAACAATCCGAAGGTGTAGTAAAGCTCCACGGGGTCTCTCCGTCCTATTGCGAGTAACCCGCATCTTCACGGGTACTACAGTTTCACCGAGCTTCTCGTTGAGACAGTGCCGAAGTCGTTACGCCTTTCATGCGGGTCGGTATTTAGCCGACAAGGAATTTCGCTACCTTAGGACCGTTAGAGTTACGGCCGCCATTCACCAGGACTTCACTTCAATGCTTCGGGTTGCCCCTGACATCTCCGATTAATCTACTGGCATTGGGCAGGCGTCAGCCCCTATACCTCGACTTTCGTCTTAGCAGAGACCTGTGTTTTTGGTAAACAGTCGCCTGGGCTGCTTAGCTGCGGCCACTTGCGTGGCGCCCCTTCTTCCAAAGTTACGGGGCCCGTTTGCCTAGTTCCTTAACGAGAGTTCTTCCGAACGCCTTAGTCTCCTCGACTCACCTACCTGTGTCGGTTTGCAGTACGGTCGGATGCAAGATTGTTTAGAAGATTTTCTCGGCCCCTACTCGTCCCAGTTCGTTTGCACCGAAGTGCGCCCTTCCCCCCGGCCGCCTTGTGCTCCCATCTATTAAATGAGAAAGGTGTCCCGGTAGCCCACAACAACCAACGGTGTGGGATGGAATCTGTAGAAGCGTCCCTCCTTAACTCTTGCACCCGGGTCGGGAATATCTACCCGATGTCCATCGACTACGCCTTCTGGCCTCGCCTTAGGGACCGCCTAACCTCCGTCTGACGAACATAGCCGGAGAAACCTTAGGTTTTCGGCGCAGGGGATTCTCACCCCTGTGATCGCTACTCATGCCTGCATTCTCGCTCCTACACGCTCCACCTGTGCTTCCGCTCAAGCTTCACTGCTGTGCAGGACGCTCCCCTACCGATCACCGCTCATGCGGGATCCCGTAGCTTCGGGACCAGACTTTAGCCCCCTTACATTTTCCGCGCAAGATCACATTCG
>CALBLZ010000038.1 GCA_937895715.1 uncultured Candidatus Berkelbacteria bacterium | reverse complement strand
GCGTCTGCACCCTGCGGATGTCGATCCGCTGGGAGGCATAGAACTTGAGCGCCTGGCCGCCGCTGGTAGTTTCTGGCAACTGTTCTTTCACCTGCTCTTTATCAGGTCTCCAGACTTTCGTCTGGTGTCGGACTATATCTTCACCCTCTGAAGAGGGTGGTGGGCACTCGTGGGAACTTCATCACTGTTCTAGTGGTATGTTCCTAGTCTCTGAACCTTTTGCGTATTCCTACGCAACTTGGTTGCTGATTGGCATAGCCGTTAGGCCGTAGCTTTCCAGCAGTTCACCCACTTTTTGCACCTGCATTGCTGCAGGGGGAAACCCAGAAGTAAACTCTGTAATCAGATATTTGGCGTTAGTCATTTGGTCTTCTCTAATTGCCAAGTAGAAATATCCGAGATTGGTCAGTTCTTCTTGTTTTCTTGCATCACGGGCGGGCATCCCTTTACGGGAGTGTGCCCAGGCACCGTGCACATCAATGCAGTAACCTCTGCCTAAGTAGAAGTCTATCGACCACTGACCTATCTTTTTCTGCGTCACGTAAGCCAGGTCTAGTTCATCAAGAATATCTCGTATGTCTTGCTCTAAACCTGTCAAGTCGTAGCCTCGTCTCGGATAGACGCCGAGCAGGTGTCTTCGTTTTCCTACCGCTTCAGGTGTACACTTATACTTTCTGGCGATAGTAACGTTCGACACATAGGGATCCATTAGTAACTTCAGCGCTTCGTCATCGTGCGGAATACTGATTTTCCATTTTCGGGTTCTTGTAAGCCCTAAAGCGGAAAGTAACCGCTGGATGGTTGTGTCGCTAAGTCCTAAGCCCTCCATGAGCTCAGTCATCTTATACTCTTGGTAATGTTCCAGCAGATAATCTACCTGCCATTGTTGAAGACCGTTGAACGTAACCCCATTTACCTGTAACATTTGGCATCCCTCCACCTCCTACAAAGGGGCAAGGGATATAAGTGTTAGGCGTAGAGTTTGCTAAATTGATTTCCGAACATGACTCCGACCTTCATGCGGATCTGATTGGTGAAGATCAGGATGCACTTACTGTTACTGA
>CALBLZ010000037.1 GCA_937895715.1 uncultured Candidatus Berkelbacteria bacterium | reverse complement strand
TAGAGCGCGCCTCTGATAAGGGCGAGGTCTCAGGTTCGAGCCCTGAAAGGCCCACAAGCCTGGTCTCGAAAAAGAAAAAAGAACTACAGAACCTTCAAATAAATAAGAGCTTGTTCCCCACTGCTGAGTGGACCTGATTATAGGATGAGGTTTAGTGAGCATTGGGAAACCAATGAGAAAGACAGAACTTTAACAGTCGAATATGTATGTGTAGGCCAAAAGCATCTATAGAAATATAGAAAAGTAAGAAAAACAGTCGAAAGAACGAAAGTAACCGGTAGAAGAAAGTAAGAAATACCGGAGAGTGGCGATAGAAAGAACATCGAGCTCTCCGCATTACGAAGAAGCTACTAAGGGTTTACGGTGGATGCCTTGGCACCAAATGCCGACGAAGGACGTAGGTCACTGCGAAAAGCCTCGGGGAGCTGTGAACAAGCGCCGATCCGGGGATGTCCGAATGGGGAAACCCACTGGAGCGAACCTCCAGTATCGCTATTTGAAAAAATAGAATAGCGAGGGGAACCTGGGGAACTGAAACATCTAAGTACCCAGAGGAAAAGAAACAATTCCCAAAGTAGTGGCGAGCGAAATGGGAAAAGCCCAAACCTTTGCAGCTTGCTGCAGGGGGGTTGTAGGGCTCAGCAATAACGGAGTTACAAAACTTAAGGTTAGTGGAATGGTGTGGGAAAGCCAGCCAGAGAGGGTGAGAGCCCCGTACGCGAAAACCAAGAGACTCCAGCTGAGAACCTGAGTACTGCCGGGCACGCTAATCCGGTAGGAATCTAGGGAGTCCACTCTCTAAGGCTAAATACATTTGGTGACCGATAGTGAACAAGTACCGTGAGGGAAAGGTGAAAAGTACCCCGGTGAGGGGAGTGAAATAGAACCTGAAACCGTAAACCTACAAGCAGTCGGAGGGCTAATAGCAGGTCGGTGCTCTGCAGAAATGCAGGTGTGCGCTGCTAGGCCTGACGGCGTGCCTCTTGGAGAATGAGCCTGCGAGTTAATCTTTGTGGCGAGGTTAAGCGAGAAACACGTGGAGCCGTAGCGAAAGCGAGTCTGAAAAGGGCGAATGAGTCGCAAGGATTAGACCCGAAACCGGATGATCTAACCATGGTCAGGGTGAAGCGAGATTAAACCCTCGTGGAGGCCCGAACCTACTAATGTTGCAAAATTAGGGGATGAACTGTGGTTAGCGGTGATATGCCAAACGAATCCGGAGATAGCTGGTTCTCCCCGAAATAGCTTTAGGGCTAGCGCTACGAGTTCAGCAGCGGAGGTAGAGCACTGAATGGGCTAGGGGGCTTAGAGCTTACCAAACCCAATCAA
>CALBLZ010000036.1 GCA_937895715.1 uncultured Candidatus Berkelbacteria bacterium | reverse complement strand
CCGCTGCTTGTGCGGGCCCCCGTCAATTCCTTTGAGTTTTAACCTTGCGGTCGTAGTCCCCAGGCGGCAGACTTAGCGCGTTTGCTTCGGCACCGAGGGCTTCACGCCCCCAACGCCTAGTCTGCATCGTTTACGGCATGGACTACCGGGGTTTCTAATCCCGTTCGCTCCCCATGCTGTCGTGTCTGAGCGTCAGGCCAGAACTAGGACGCCGCCTTCGCCTCTGGTGTTCCTCCGGATCTCTACGCATTTCACCACTACACCCGGAATTCCACGTCCCTCTTTCCGCCTCTAGCACTTCAGTCTGGCATAACCTTGCCCGGTTAAGCCGAGCGCTTTCATACACCACTTGAAGCACAGCCTGCACACGCTTTACGCCCAGTAAATCCGGATAACGCTTGTCACCTACGTTTTACCGCGGCTGCTGGCACGTAGTTAGCCGTGACTTATTCAGGGAGTACCGTCCTTTCTCGTCCCCCCTAAAAGGAGTTTACGAGCCGAAGCCCTTCTTCCTCCACGCGGCGTTGCTGGGTCAGGCTTTCGCCCATTGCCCAATATCCCTTACTGCTGCCTCCCGTAGGAGTCTGGGCCGTGTGTCAGTCCCAGTGTGGGGGGTCACCCTCTCAGGCCCCCTACCCGTCGTCGGCTTGGTGAGCTGTTACCTCTCCAACTACCTGATGGGCCGCAGTCCCCTCCCTCAGCCCCAGAAGTTTCCTTTGGGCTTTCTAAATCCCCAAAGTTCATGCGGTATTAGCAATCCTTTCGGACTGTTGTCCCCCGCTGAGGGGCAGGTCAACTACGTGTTACGCACCCGGTCGCCACTAACATATTGCTATGTCCGTTCGACTTGCATGTATTAAGCACGCCGCCAGCGTTCATCCTGAGCCAGGATCAAACTCTCCGTTAATTTCTTCACCCCGAAAGGTGAAAACAGTACTGTCTCCAGCACTGACGGGTTCGATTTCCTTCCCGTTCTTACTTACTGCGATTTACTATCACGTCTCAGTTGTTAAGGTGCT
>CALBLZ010000035.1 GCA_937895715.1 uncultured Candidatus Berkelbacteria bacterium | reverse complement strand
AATGTTAAAAGGAGTTGTTTTCATGGTCTGTAGCGTTATTTCGTGTGCAGCAACTTCTGTAGCTTGCTTCCGGCAAGGAGCATCATCCAGTTACGGGTAACTGTAATGGCGGTAAACAGGCTGAGCAGGGTTCCAATAATCAGAACTACAGCGAATCCTCGGACACCACCAGTTCCGAACACAAAGATGATAACGGCAGTGATCAGACCAGCAACGTGTGAGTCGCGAATGCTCGTCCAGGAACGACGGAACGATTCACGGATAGCGATTGGCAGCGGTTTGCCCAAGCGGAACTCCTCTTTAAGGCGTTCAAACGTAAGAATATTTGTATCGACAGCTACCCCAATCGAGATGATAAATCCAGCAATACCCGCAAGCGTTAATGTCACTGGTACCAGGCGGAAAATAAGCACATTAAGGAGAACGTAGACAACTATAGCGAGACTGGCGATAACACCAAGCCAACGGTAGTAAATGATCATGAACATCATTACCAACACAATGGCGAGTGTTCCTGCAATAATACTCTCACTAATCGAGTCTTCGCCAAGTGTTGCGCCAACAGTTTGCTCCTGAATCAGTTTCACAGGAACTGGAAGTGCACCGCTCTTGAGCTGTGTTGCAAAATCTCGGGCGCTCTCTGCGGTAAAGCTGCCCGTAATGATAGCAATGCCGTCAGTAATAGCGGACTGCACGGTTGGTGCAGAGATTAGCTGATCGTCTAGGTAGATGCCAATTTGCTTTTGAATATTGGCCTGGGTGGTTGCAGCAAACTTTTGACGCCCCTCATCGGTTAGGGTTAGGCGGATTTGCCACTCATTAGCAGTTGCAAGCGTTGTCGTGCTCTGCTGGAAGGGTTCAGCTACTGTCCGGCTTGGAACAACGTCCTTGCCTTCGAGTACGAGCTGGCCGGCTTCGTCGCGGAACTCAAGTTTTGCGGTGGTGCCAAGAATCTCTTTTGCACGGTTAACATCAGATACACCAGGCATGCTGACGATCAGTGTTGGCTTACTTCCTGCGCTACCAATACGAATCTCAGGTTCGGTAACTCCGAGGGTATTTACGCGACCCTCGAATACGTTACGTACCCCTTCCATAGACTCAGCTACCTTTGATGACTCAATCTTGCTGGTGTCAGCTTCGTACACGAGGTACGCACCGCCCTTAAGGTCGAGACCTTGGCGAAGTGTTACATCGCGCTCACCGAGTGAGCGGGTGGTTGGCCAGTTAACGTAGCCTGCAAAGGCGGTAAGGCCGATAATGCAGCAGAAGGTAATCCAGAGGTTGCGTCGCATACGGTTACAATTATTTTTCTGTCAGCACGGGATAGGCTAAGAGCTTTCCCTGCTTCGTTAAGTTATGAAATACTGTCTCCTCCAGCATACAGAAACCTTTGGGGATTGACTGTAGGGCGCGTGGCTCCATCACATAGATGCCGGAGAGATCGCGTAGAGACTTTGTGGCAATGGTCACCAGTGGTGCATGCTCACGATGAAACTTTACCAGGTTTTTCAGGTCTACTTCTACTGGTCGCTCAATATTCACCACAAAGAAGGTAGATTTAATCTTATTCTTTAGCTGATAGAGCGCACCAGCGGTGCCGAGCTCAGATTGAGCGTAGGAAATTGTCATGCCAAGTTCGCGTCCGTCCCCTACTTGCTTTCGAATCGCCTCACCTAGATATCCAACCGCGATGGTAACCTCAAAGATGCCGTACTCTCGTAGAGTTTTAAGCATCTGCTCGATAGCCGCAAGGCGTCTTGGGGCTTGCTCTCCACCTGCCAGAATGATGGCTTCTCTAATCTGAGCAACCTGGAGGCTCTCGGTTAACAAGCTTTCAACAGCGTGCGACCGGTTGCGTACACGAAGGCCGTCAATTTGCTCATCAATAACATCAAGCAAATCTTTGCTGAGGCTTACGGTAACGCGGATTCGTTGTGACTGACGGTCATGCATGAGGAAAACCTATAAAAAATAGGAGCTTCCCTCCCTCAATACTATGCTACCAGGCTGCTTTCTCCTCTGTCAAAGAAATTGCAGCATGTCGCTTGGGTACGGTGCAGTAACGGTTACTGGCGCACCAGTTTTTGGGTGGGTGAAGGAGAGGGTGGTGGCGTGCAGCATCTGCCGGGTAATCTTTAGCTTTTTACTCAGTTGGTATGAGGGTTTTGTGTAGTAGATACTGTCCCCTAGAACTGAGTGACCTATGGATAAAAGGTGGGCGCGGATTTGGTGTGTGCGACCAGTCTCAATCTGGCACGACACAACGGTATACGATGTGTTGTGGCGAGCGTGCTGGCTTACCGGAGTGATGTGGGTTATGGCGCTTTTGCCCTCATCTTTGAGGGTGGCCTTCATTTTGTTGGTTTTATCATTCCCCCTTCTCACAAGGTTTGCTGAGATGGTTTGGGGTTGGGTAATGGTGCCGTAGCAGAGTACTGTGTATGTTTTGATAGTAGTGTGGTTGTGAAACTGCTCGCTAAGATTTGCTAGGGCTTCCTTAGTTTTTGCAATTACAAGTACACCGGTGGTGTCCTTGTCGAGACGGTGGACGATACCGGGCCGAGTAGTGCTAACCACGCTTTCAGGATCTTGCACGACTGAAGTAATGCTTGGTAGGTAGCTGATAATTTGGTGCGCTACACTGTCGGTATGATCAGGGGTGGTTGGGTGCACTACTAATCCGACTGGTTTATTTACCACAAGAATGCTCTCATCTTCTAGAAGGATTGGGAGCGTAAAGGAGGTTGGTTCTAGGTGGAGGTCTTGTGGTTCGCGCTGCACAAGAACGGTGTCCCCTATCTTTAGCTTGTGTGAGGCTTTAGCAGCAAGGGTTCCGTTTACTTCTATAACAGATTGGCTAATCAGGTGTTGGAGCTGTGCCCTACTGAACTGCGGCAACTTTTGTGCAAGAAACGAATCGAGTCGGGTAGGTTCGGTAGCGGTAAAGGTGTGCATGCTTACTCGGCCTCGATTACGGCAATTGGGGTTTCTTCTCCTGTGCCGAGCGCTTCTTTGCTTAACGACCCGAGCTTATTTCGGACGCCTAGCAATCTCTTGTCGCTAGCATCAAAGTTTTGTTGCGCAAGGCGCAGGTTGTTTCCAACCTTATCGTAGTGTTCTTCGAATCGCTTAAGCTCACCCCCGAGGCCAATTAACCCCTGTTGGATTTCACGGGCACTCTGTTCGATAGCCATGCCACGCAGACCAAACAGTACTACCTCGAGGTGGGCGTACAAGCTGTTTGGTGACACGGGAATAATATGACGCTCGAAGGCGTAGCGGAGTAGCTGGTTGCCACCTGAGTCCTCGATGAACGCCTGGTAGTAGACATTTTCTGCCGGAACATACATGAACGCAAAGCTAAGTGTCCCCTCATCTGGCAGGATGTACTTTTTGGCGATCTCGTCGATTCGGCGTTTCACATCTGACACGAACAGCTTTTCATGCGCTTTCTTCTCAGGTTCGTCCTCTGTCGCAAGCATTTTTGAGAAGTTTTCGAGGGAAAACTTTGAATCGATAGGTAGGATAAGGCCGTCGCGCAGAAGAATAACAGCATCGCACTTTTCACCCGACTTAAAGGCGTACTGTGTTTTGTAGCGCTCCTTAGGGATCATTTGAGCAATAAGCTCTTCTAGCCAGATCTCTCCCCTATTTCCTCGCAGCTTTGGGGCTTGGAGAATGTTTTGCAACTGTCGTACATCCTTCCCCATTTCGAGGAGGTGTTTGTTGGTTTGCTCGATAGCATTGAGCTTAGTTTGCAGATCGGAGATAACCCGTGTGGTGGCCTGGAGCTGGTTGTTTACCTGGCCTGTTTGGTGCTCCTGTGATCGCTGCTGGTTATTTAGCTGATCGAGAATTAGCTTGAGGTTGCTTTGAAGGTTGGCTTGAAGATTATTTTGCAGGCTCTGTTGGAGCAGCTCTAGGGTTTGTGAAAGCTCTTGCTGGGGCGCTGGTTTGTTTGAGCGTGAGTACAGAAAAAAACCAGCCGCACAGAGTGCGAGTGTTGCGAAAATGGAGATGATGATTTCTAGAGGCATGTGATTAGTATACACGTTCGGTATGTGTTCGGGAAGATGGTGATGTGAATCTTCCTGGCAAACCAGAAAAGTCAGATTCACATCACCATCTTCCCGGAGGAGAATAAGCAAGTCTCCTGGTTCCACCAAAGTCGTCCTGAACTCATCCCTTCCCGATACTCCTGGTTCCACCAAAGTCGTCCTGAACTCATCCCTTCCCGGAGGTTAGTCAGAAAAGTCAGTTATGCTCAGCAACGAAAAAAGCCGCTACATCCGACTTTGGTGGAACCAGGAGGATGGGGCGGCTTTTTGAGTTCTATTTGACTTTGCGGCGAACAAACCCAGGAACGTCGAAATCGTTGTCGTCTTGTTCAGGTTGCCCTGGCTGCTGCTGTGGTTGCGAGGCGCGACCATTGCGTAGGTAGGCTGGGACATCGATATCCGCTGGCTCTTCGATTGGCGCTTGAGGCTGAGGTTGCTGCGGGCGTAGGCCACCAAGGTTGCGCTGAATGAAGCTGCCGCGCTGTGGGAGTCGTGGCTGATCATCGTAGAGATCCATCCCCTGTTGCTGCTGAGGTGCCTGCATAGGAGGCTCTGGCTGCTGGTAGGTTTGTGGATACGGATCTTGGGTTATTGGGCGCTGCAGGGTTGAAGCAGATGGAGCTGGGTTACCGAGCATGCCGCCGTATGGTCCGCGACGGAGGCCTTGGCGTGAACCGTCGTTTTCGAAGCCTGTTGCCACAACGGTGATCTTTACCTCACCCTGCATGGTTTCATCAATAATGGTACCAAAGATGATGTTGGCGTCAGGATCGGCTGCTTCGGTAATGGCTTTAGCGGCTTCGTCGATTTCGTACATACCGAGATCGGTGCCACCAGCGATTGAGAAGAGAATACCCTTTGCTCCGTCGATAGTGAGCTCAAGGAGAGGGCTCTCGATAGCAGAACGGGCTGCTTCTATGGCACGGTTATCGCCAGAGGCACGGCCAATACCCATAAGGGCTGAGCCGGCATCTTGCATAACAGCTTTTACATCTGCAAAGTCGAGGTTGATAATACCAGGGAGAGTAATGAGGTCGGAAATACCCTGTACACCCTGACGAAGAACGTCGTCTACGACACCAAAGGCATCGAATAGGCTGGTTTTTTTATCGATAACTTGAAGAAGGCGATCGTTTGGAATGGTGATGAGGGTATCAACCTTTTCTTTAAGGTCTTGGATACCGAGTTCTGCAACCTTGCGACGGCGCTGGCCTTCGAATGCGAATGGCTTGGTAACAACACCTACGGTAAGTGCGCCGAGTTCGCGAGCGATTTCAGCCACAAAAGGAGATGCGCCGGTTCCGGTTCCGCCACCCATACCACAGGTTACAAAGACCATATCAGCGCCCTTGAGCGTTTCGTAGATTTCCTCTTTGTTTTCTTCTGCGGAGCGACGACCAACTTCTGGGTCTGCGCCTGAGCCTAGGCCGCGTGTGGTATCCTTACCAATTTGAATTTTGAGGGCAGCATCGTTGTTGTTGAGTGCCTGTGCATCTGTGTTAATTGCAACAAATTCCACTCCGCGCATTTTGGAGTGAATCATGCGGTTAACAGTGTTGCCTCCGCCACCACCAACACCAACAACCTTTATTACCGCAAAGCCATCTGGGCCAGATGGGTTATGTTGTGGGGTGAAGCTACTGCTTCGCGCCCCGCTCGTTCGGTTCATCATGAGGATTGAGCTACGGTACTATTACGGGAGAATATGCTTGAAAACACCTTTAACTTTGGAGAAAGCGGAGCCAATCTTGAGCGAGCCGGTGCCCTTCGACTGCCCATGTGTGTTTGCGGCTTCCAGACCCCAAAGCATCAGGCCGACACTTGCAGAATACATAGGGTCAGAAATGTTGTCAACCATACCTGAAACATCGTGCGTAAGCTGTCCAACCTGGGCTGGCAACCTGAGCGTGTGCTTGGCTAAGTCTACCAAGCCTTCTTGTTTCGCCCCGCCGCCTGTGAGGACGATTCCCGCTGGGAGCATGCCATCACGACCAACATTTCGAATTTCGTCTCGTACCATGATGAGAATCTCGTTGAGACGGGCTTCGATGATTTCACTTACATACTTTAGGTTTGCAGTGCCCTCATCGTGCTTATTAATCTTGGAGAGGTCGATTTCGGCATCGGGGTTAACACGGTCTGGCATAGCGTTGCCATGCTTAACCTTAACAACCTCGGCTGTGTCGATAGAGGTTCGTAACCCAATCGCAATATCGTTAGTAATGTGGGTAGCACCAACTGGTAGAACGCCAGCATGCAGGATGTCCCCTTCTTCGTAGATAGCAAAGCTGGTGGTGCCGCCGCCGATATCAACCAAGGCAACTCCGATTTCCATCTGGCGCTTAGTAAGCAGCGCTCGAGCGGAGGCCAGTGGTGTGAAAACCATATCGGTAACTGATACACCTGCCTGAGAAAGGCACTTACCGAGGTTCTTAACCGATGCAGTAGCACCGCTGATTACCTGCGTATCAACTTCTAGGCGAATACCAGTCATGCCGGCTGGATCTTTGATGTCTCCCTGTCCGTCGACGGAGTATTTACGAGGAATTGCGTGAAGAATTTCACGGTTAGGTGGAACGCTTACCGACTTTGCAGCGTCTAGAACACGGATAAGGTCGTTATCGTGGATTTCTCCATTTTGGTTGGATACCGCAACAATGCCGCGAGACGAGGTTGCTTGAATGTGCACGCCACCAACACTAATAACAGCCTCCGTAACCGGAAGGCCGCTCATGCGCTCAGCTTCTTCGAGGGAGGCTGAGATTGAAGAAACGGTTTCTTCGATATCAACAACCATTCCTTTTCGGAGCCCGTTAGAAGGCGCAAATCCTACACCAATAATATCTATAGAGTTGGGCTGAAGTTGCCCGATAACTGTGGCAACCTTGGTGCTGCCGACATCAATCCCGACGACGATATTCCGTTGACTCATATAGTCCAGTATACCGAGGTTACACCCACCTGACAACAGGAATCTAAATCTGAGAATTCTTACTAGAACAGATCACGAATATGCGGGTAGAACACCAGGAACCCTACAACAAAGGCGATCACTGCTGCAATCAGGACTGCGCCAGCTAGCGCGTCCTTAACATATTCAATGGTTGCGTGATTTTGGGGGTGAACAACATCAAGTAGCTTTTCTACAGCGGTATTGATGATTTCGATGGCAAAAACCAGAACTACAGAGAAAAAGAGAACTGCCAGCTCAACGCGAGGAATTTCAAAGATTACAGAGCTGATTCCAAGTACAACTGCAGCGGCGAGGTGAACTTTGGCGTTCTGCTCGGTTTGAATCAGTCGTACCAGGCCGCGAATGGCGTATTTGAAGCTGGCGAAAAACTTGCGGTAGCTAAAGCGAGTCATAGGTAGAGGTTAGCCAGGCCCTTGAGAGGAAGCCCGAGTTGGTGTGCTTTCTCAAGTATACCCTTTTCGTTAGCATCCCACTCTTCTTGACGCTCCTCGTGATCGTAACCGAACAGGTGGAGTACCCCATGATGGATTAACTCGATGAGGGGCGTCCCCTGCTCGTTTGCGTAGTCTGGACAGATTACAATGCTACCGAGAGCCACCTCTGGAATATGCTGGAGTGGAATTTGATAGATGCTGGTGAATACGGGGTAACTCAGCACATCGGTTGCTTTGTCGATTGATCGTGTGTCACGGTTGAGTTCGCGCATTTCTTCTGGGCTGAGCACGGTGACGTCAATAACAAACGACGCCTCAAGAATTACTGCCTCGTCGTATGTCTGCTTTAAAAGAACACGCTCTTTCTCGGAGATGAGAAGACGTGCCTTGGTGGAGTAATCGAACGTGAACGCCATGTTACTGTGCTAGGACGGCACCAACAGCTTTGGCTGCAAGGCTGCCATCAACGGTTCCTGGAAACGCCTCTACTACAGCCTTAATGAGAATGCCTCGTTGCTGGACTGGGTACTCACCGGTAGCAAAGAGCTCTGTTGCTTTTGCAACCACCAGCTCGAATGCTGGTGCTGTAGGTAGGTATTTCTCGAGTAGCTCAGCTTCGGTGGTTTCGTGGGTAGCGCGGTCTGTGGAGCCTGCTTTGGTATATACTTCGGCTGTTTCGCGGCGCTTCTTTACCTCTTTTCGCACGATTGCGAGTACCTGATCATCGGCAAGCACAGCTCCTGCGGCAATTTCTTGGTTTTTGAGCTCAGACTTAACCATACGCAAAACGCCCACGCGGAACTCGTCCTGCGCGCGCATTGCTTCTTTTAGATCTGCTGTAAGCTGGTCAGCGAGTGCTGACATAGTGATAGCTTAATACCACTGCTTGGTGCGGCGTAGCACTTCTTTACGAAGAGCGGCCATGCGACGGAAGAAGCGGTTTGGTTCTTTAACAAAGTGTCGGTTGTCGCGAGCCTTCTTAAGTAGCTGATCTGCCTGAGCTGCGCGATTGAAGCGACGAAGAACCTGCTGGTTGGTTTCGCGTTCCTTACGAGTAACAATCATGGAGGGACTTATGAATGTAAATCAGATGCTATAGTAGCTGATTCACCGTGCCCTGACAAGATACTAGAGCATTCCACGAAACTGGAGATACTTTTTGTAATCTTCTTTTATCCACTTCTTCTGGTGCTTGAGTATATCGCCCCCGCCCCGAGCAATTATTTCTTTATTCACTACATTGCCCTTGTGAGGGTGCTCATACCGCCGGGGGTGTGGCGAGTGAAATCCGTGGGTATAGTGGGCAAACTCGTGAAGCAGTGTCCCCTCGATTACGTACTCAGGTACGCCAGGATCCCGAAACAGCCCGTTTATGGTGATGTAGGTAACTGGAAGTATGTAGTCAGGCTCTGGGTAGGCAATGATACTGCCAAAGCGCCCCCTACTCTTTCGCCCAAACCGTACAAACAGTTTGTTTCGAATCTGTACATCTGAAAAATGGGCCTGATGCAGTATATGCATTCGTTCCGCTAGCCAGGCATTGTTCCGTAAAGCGCTGCGTGGGAGCTCCAAAAGGTCTGTTTTTTTGTGCCGAATCATACCTGTATGCTATCACGCTTTCGCGTAAAATTTAACCTGTAGAAGGTGCATAAATCAATCCTAAGTATTGGGCTACAGCATTGACAAATAACCCCCAAATGTGGTAAGGTAACACTCGTATGATTTTCAATCGTATAGCCCGTGGCGCGCAGCGCTCAGCTGCAGTCCTGCGGGCCAAACTCGACACGCTCGGTTCAAAACCTTTGCGTATACACTCTACAGTAACTCGCCGGGTAGCCATGGTAACTATTGCCATTCGCTTCCTTACACTACCGGCTCCAGTTTCTGCCGCTGCACACACTACCCCAGAACTTCTGGGTGGTGAGGATAGCGATCCTTTGAGTAGCTACCCGCTTGTATTAGCGGGGGGCACATACTCAAAGGTAAACCTTATCTTCGATCAAGACGTAGCTGCACTTGCTTCACCTATCGTGAGCGAGCAGCCAACACTTGCTTCTGTTGAAGTTGGTGTTAGCCGTTCCGAAGCCCTTGCTGAGCAAGTGGCCAAGGAGGCCGCGCTTAAGGCTGAGCAAGAAAAAGCAGCACAAGCTGCAAAGGCCGCTGAGGCCGCCGCAGCTGCCGTTAAAGCGGTTGCTAGGGTTGCTCCTGTAAAGCAGGCTCCAGTTTCTGGTAACTACGACGCCCTCTTCCAAAAGTACTTCGGTGCTAACTGGAAAATGGCTCGTGCCATCTGTACAGCCGAAAGTGGTTTGAACCCAAATGCGGTTAGCCGCACCAATGACCACGGTCTCTGTCAGGTTAACTGGCCGTCACACTACAACAAAGTGAGCAAGCTTTCAGATCTCTATGATCCTGAAATCAACCTCCAAGTTTCAGCTCGCATCTCAGGAAATGGTATAAACTGGAACCCGTGGACCGTGTATAAAACCGGTGCCTACCTTAAGTTCTACCACGACTAACGTACGGAAATTGTTGTATCGGGGTGCGTAAGCATTACCCAGGTTACACCACGGACGAACTCAATCTCTTTACCGCTTGCGGTATCGTAGTAACGGGTTCGTCCGTTTCCGTCTTTCCTCCATGTGGCTTCAATGACTCTGCCATTTTGGTACACATTTGCCTTACCGCTTCCGGTGAGCGCAAATTGCCAGATGGTTGTGCCACTTTTTGTATCGAGTACACTCCTTGTTACCGTTTGGGTAACAAGGTTTTTTGCGGTAATTGGGGTATTAGTGTTGGCATCTACGTGGAGTTTCCCGGCCATGCTTCTTACGTAGCTGTTACTTGTCGGCTCGTAATTCCACGAGACGTTATACTCGGCGGTGGAAAAGGCTACATCAACGGTCTGAGATACGCCACGGTTCCCCTCCCCTGCGTCGTCGGTGAAGAGCCACGGCGCAAAGTCGGCGTTGGTGGGCCACTTTCTTTGCTCGATTGCATATGCCCAAAGCTTCTCCGTTGAGCTGTACAGGGTATGTTCGGAGGCTACACCGCGGCTGGTGTCGCGGACAAAGGTTGGTGGGCCAAAGGAGAGGCCGTCAATGTCGTATACATCTGTTCGCTTGATGAGATCGAGTGCGTGAATATTGCCTCCTGCGTGTGCGTAAAAAGCGCTGAGCTCTGTAGCAAGCTGAACATAGTAGACCCGAGCACTTCGTACTGGTCCAACTTTTACCGCTTGGCGAGGGTCGGTATAAACAGCCAGGAACCGTGTAATGCCACCTTCAGCAATTGCCTCAAACACGAGTCCAGCACTTGATAAGCCAGACTGTGGCCGGGCCTCAGGGTGGTTTTCGATCATTACGCTGAGAGGGCGCAGGGCATCAGCGCCAGGCGTTACCATTGACCCATCGAGGAGTGATGGAACCAATCGAGGGGTAGCTGTTGGGGTGGCGGTTGGTGTTGGGGAGAATTCGGCTCCAGGGCAGTTAGGGCCACTACAAATTACCTCTACATCTCGGTGGTCAGTAAAGAGTACGAGTGTAATAATCCCTGCTATTAAAACAACGCCGGCGCCAGTAAGTACAATCCAGTGAGCTCGTGCAAAACGTAGCGTAGCGTTCCAGTAGGGCTGCATAACTACTTAGCAACTACAACAAGGATCATATCTGGGTCCGCCAGTGTGGATTCTTCCACAACGGGACTGTAGGTGCTCAGTGATGCAGCAACCAGCTCTGCCTCAGCCTTTTTACCTGCTTGGTAATATACGTAGCTTGTTGTGTAGGTTTGATTCTTAGCGTTTCCGGTCGTTCGAACCACAAAACCCGCCTTTACGAGGGTATCTCTAGCCGTGCCTGCAGCGCCGCCAATTCTGGTGCCGTTGAGAACTCGGAGTGTAATTTTATCCTTTGCAGTAATTTCTGGTGTAGCAGTTGGTGTGGCTGTAGCAGTTGGGGTTGCGCTCGCTTCGGTTGTAGAGGTTGGCGTAGGCGTCGCTTCTCCTTCCGCGCTTGCTGTAGGGCTTGGACTACTGATTTGGAGCCAACTATCAATGCGCTGACGGGTAAGGTCGAACGCAAGGAATCCAAGAATGCTTGCCCCGATAACAAGGAGAACCCACCAGACCCAAGTTGGTGGACCTTCTACAATCACGCTTGGTTCGGGAAACAGTTTCTCAAAACTGTCCTCGTCAGTTCCGGCAGGTGCCTCTTGTGTCGGTGCAGCACCGGCTTCTGTAGGAGCTTCTGGTGCAGGTGCAGATTCTGCGGGTTTATCTTCGGGTTTTGCTTCCGCTGCGGGATCTGTCGTTGCTGGAGCAACCGCTTCTACCTGCTTATCCGCACTCGCTTCCACAGGTTTTTCTTCTGGGGCACCTTCAACCGGCTTTTCAGCAGGAATAGCCTCGATTACTTCTGTTGGTTTAGAAGAAGCCGCTTCTTGAGGCTGCTCAGGAAGATCTGCTTCCTTTTTTTTCTTTGAGATGCTGTCGATGCTCCGTGCCATATGCCCCGTTGTTATTAGTTGCGACTAGTATACCGTGCTTCGTGTTGTTTCGTCCAAAATGCTGTATCTCCAAGTCCGACCGACCAGAAGATTACACCTGCTGTGCGGTACTGCGCGATTAAGTTAAGCTTTGCCGCAAGTGATGCTTGATCCTCAAACCACACATCGTGCCGGGCACCCTGTTCGTCGGTGTAGGTGAAACTAGGTGCTGTGCCAATATCATACCCGCGTTCGTCTATTCCGCTCTGCTGAATAATCGGTGTGCTCTTCTCTAAGGCGAGCGCAGTGGCACGTTCGTGGCTGATTCCAAGGCCCTCCCACAACTCTCCGGGTTCGGTTGGTGCTATCCAGTCGTAGCCGTAGTTGCCAAGGCCAATTACAACTTTCTCACTCTTTGTGTTTGCTTGTGTGTAATCAAGGATCTCCTTGAGCCAGCCGAGTGGTGCAATTGGCCCTGGGGTGCCTGTGCTGCTCGCGTGGTAGTCGTAGACCATCACACGCACTTCATCTGCGATCAGACTTAGGTTTCGCCAGTCCATTGGCATTTGGTTGGCAAGGCGCGCCTCAACAGTAACGGCAACTTTGAGGTTTTCGGCACTGAACGCCGCGGTTAGGTTGCGAATAAAACTTGTGAATAAGTCACGGTTTTCTTCACCGAGCGCTTCAAAGTTGATGTCGATTCCAGTAAATCCCTGGGCTTTGGTAGAGGTGAGAAGATTTGCAATTAATTTCTCCTGAACCTCGGTATTGGTAAGGGCAATGAAACTAAAGTCTGGATCAGCAGATATCGTTAAGAACCGCTTAGATGCAGTTAAGCCAGCTGCAAATGTTGTCCAGCCAGACCAATCTGCTTTGGGGACAACGGTGTAGCCATCGGATTCTAATGAGAGCCAGAACGCAGAGACGCTCGAGTATATAGCTGCGTTTTCCCCGACTGAACTCGTATTCCAGGGAGCAACCCACGCATGGAGCGAGGTGTTCTCTGATAGCTGCCGGAGGTCCTCAGAAGAAAGTGGATTGCTCGCTGTGCTCTTTGCAATATTTGGCAGGTACTGTCGAACACTACTACTTGTAGTAGAGGTTGCGGTTTGGGAAGCGTTCTTAAGCGCTTCGGAACTCTGTTGGTAGTTAAGTCCACTAATGGCAAGTAGGACCAGAACAGCGAGGGTGTTTGCAATGGTTACATTCCGGTGACGCTTGCCCTTGGTTGGAGACTTCTTTTTAGGCGCACCAAGTTTTTTAACACTTTTTTTCTTTGGCAGGACACCTTGCTGGGGGGTAAGTATCTCACGGTGCACAACACCACCGCGACTTACCGTATGTAAAATAGTTCCAGCAATAGAACTTAATGCGTGCGCTGCGCCATAAATAACTCGTTCTGCTCCATTCAGCTCAGGGTCTGGTAGAGATACACGCTTCAACCCAGTAGTATCGGGTTTTACAGCGACAATATCAGGTTGGAGAGGGGTGGGAATGTTGTCTGGCTGTGCCAAAACAGAGCCAACAGGCTCTTCCGGCCTGACAACCTTACGGAAGACAATATCACGCATACACCCATTGTAGGTGTCGACTACTCAGAGGTCAATCTGAGGTCTGCTATGCGAACTTGCGAATGAGACCGCGCACCTTTCCTTGGATGGCAACTCGCTTGAAGAACATAGGGTTCATGGTGGAGTTGGCTGGCTGCAAACGGATGTAATCTTTCTCTTTGTAGAAACGCTTAAGGGTAACGTTATCGTTGTCGATGAGGGCTACAACGATATCACCATTTTTAGCGATTTTAGTGTGCTCGATGATGACGTAGTCGCCGTTCATAATGCCATCTTCGATCATTGACTCCCCTTTGACGCGGAGTGCGTAGACATTGGTGCCGCTCATGTCGCGAGGGATATCGATACTTTCGTCGGTAGAGACCGCCTCGATAGGCTTACCTGCAGCGATGGCGCCGAGTAGTGGGATGCTAACGCTGCTGGACATGTGGCTGTCTGCTTGCTCGAGAACTTGGATTGATCGTGCGCTACGCTCTTCCTGGCTGAGATACCCCTTTTGACGCAGAGACTCGACGTGCTCAGCAATAGTGGCCGTGGAAGAAAGGTGGAAATGATCACCAATTTCACGGTAGCTTGGGGCGTAGTTGCGCTCCTCGATGTGGTCCGTAATGTAGGCGAGAATTTGTGCTTGGCGTTTGGTGAGCGGTTCCATAGGGTGTTAGTTACCTGCGTACCGTTACTATACCGAACAAAAAGCGAATGTGTCAATTACCTGTCTAGCGTGATGCTATTTATTAGCTTTGGGAGCCTCAAGTGTCATCACAATTTCACAGTGAATGCTGTGTGGGAACATATCAATTGGCTGGAAGGTTGTAATTCTTAGCCCTGCTTGTACAAACACTGCACAGTCTCGGAGGGCAGTTGATGGGTTACAAGACACGTATACCAACTTTGCCCCTGGGCTTTGCTTAACGATGGTGGGCAGTATAGTCCGAAGATTGGGGTGGATACCTGCTCGCGGTGGATCGATAATAATCGCATTGGCCGGGCCGTTGCTTGTAAAGAATGCAGAGGTTATTCGGTCCTCTACAGTTCCAGCGACGACATCGATGTTAGAAACGCCATTGAGCGTAAGATTTTCCTGTGCATCAGCAATATTCGCTGGATTCTGCTCGATACTCACAACCTTCGTAAAGTTCTTTGAAACGAATAGTCCGATTGTGGCTGATCCGGCATATAGGTCCCAGGCTATCTCGCCTTCTCCCGCCTGACGTTGCACCTCGCTGTACAGGGTTTCTACCATGGTTCCATTTGTTTGGAAGAATGCGTGTGGAGAAATTACAAAGGTGTATTCGCCAACTTTTTCAGTAAGCTTTTCTTTCCCCGCCAGCAGCCTGGTGGTAATTCGTGCGGGCTGCTGGGGGTAGCTCTGGCTGTGGTGCAGGCTGGTGATACCTGGAAAGGCTTGGGTGATTGCTGAAACCCAGCGTTTTTCATCTGGTACACCGGGGGTGTCTGCAACGGTGCTTACGAGTAGGTCTCCGGTATGCTTTCCCTGTCGAATGAGCAGGTGTTTCAGCCACCCCTGTTTAGTAGTGGGGTCGTAGAGGCTCCACTTTTCTTGGGTGGCCCAAGCAGCTACCCAGTTTATAAGCGAGTCTGATTCAGGTGACTGTAGGAAGCACTGGTCTACGGGAATGTCTGAACTTGTACTTCCCTTGCGGTGGCGGCTAGGATGCACAACATCGTCATTATCCCGAATAAAACTAAAGCGAATTTTATTCCGAAAATACACAGGAAATTCACTTGCTTCACCGATGATTGGGCGCTTGTCTGTGTGCTCACCCAAAAGAGGGGCGAATAGCAGCTCAGCCCAGGCCTGTTTGGCGCTGAGCTGATCCGCATACGGTACGTCTTGCGCGTCACACCCACCACACTCGTAAAAGAATGGGCACACTGGGGTGGCTGTGCGACGTTCAAAAACCGGCTGTGAGAGCATTCTCTAGAGAGTTATCGAACTGCCGTAGGCTGGTACAGAACTCTCCCACCCAAGGTGTTCGGTGATTGATTGTGAGAAAGATGTAGCGGAACTAATTTCTCCATGCGTGACATAGACATGCTTTGGAGGACTTCCCTGGAAGCAGTGGAGCCAGTTCATGAGGCGCGGGTAGTCGGCGTGTCCAGAGAATGCTCCGCACGAGCGAACATCTGCGTTAACGCTTATCTCTTGCCCATAAATCTTAACTGAGCGCTCACCTTGATGGAGACGACGCCCAAGACTCCCTTCAACTTGGAAGCCAATAATCAGCAGGGTTGTATTGCGGTTTCCGAGGTAGTTTTTTAGGTGGTGCATAATGCGGCCGCCATTCATCATGCCCGAGCCAGCAATGATAACCTTTGCGCCCTGTGTGCGAAGAATCCCCTTAGAATCTTCGGCAGTCGGGGTGTAACGCAGCCCGGGGAAGCTAAATAGATCGCCGTAGCGCATGAGGTCGGCTTTGGCTCCTTCCTCGAAGAAATCCACATTCTTGCGAAATACTTCGGTTGCCGCAATTGCCATTGGGCTGTCCAGGTAAATTGGAAGGTTTCCTGGGATCTTTTGCTCGCTATGTAGTTTGTTTAGCTCGTAGAGGAGCTCCTGACTACGCTCAATAGCGAAGGCTGGAATCAGAAGAACTCCTTTCTCGCGGACAGCATCCTGGATAGCAGTGCGCAAAAATTCTACACGCTGTTCTACTCCTTCGTGTACACGGTTACCGTAGGTTGACTCAATTACAATCGCGTCAGACCCGTATAGACACTCAGCGCTCTTGAGGAGTGGAATAGGAGTATTACCGAGGTCGCCGGAGAAGCAAACCGTTTTTCCATCACCAGTTACCTTAACAGAGGCTGACCCTAGAATGTGGCCCGCATCTACAAAGTAAGCGCTAACGCCGGGGGCTACCTGCACATCCTGGTGGTATTCAACCGTGCTAAACATATCCTCGAGTGGATCGACTTCTTCTCGGGTAAACAGCGGCTCATGGTTGTGCCGCTCGGCTTCGTCGACAATCAGGTGCGCTGCATCCCGCAGGGTGATCATCGAGAGCTCGGCACTCGGCCTCGTGGTGAAAATTTTGCCACGGAACCCTTCTTTGTAGAGCTTTGGAATTCTCCCGGTGTGGTCGAAGTGAGCGTGCGTAAGCACGAGGGCATCGATTGATGCAGGGTCAAAGGGAAATGGTAGATAGTTCTTTTCTTCCGAATACTTGCTTCCTTGAAACATGCCACAGTCGAGTACTACTTTGGCGTGTTCGGTTTCTATGAGGTAGCACGAACCAGTAACTTCCTGGTTAGCGCCGCAAAAGGTTAGTTTCATGTAGTAATTGTATCAGAGGCCAAGGAGCTCACCCACCTTTTCCACGTTTTTGGCGATGTCTTCGGGGTGATTGGCGTTAAGTACAACAACGGTGCCTTCGTGAGCGGCAATTAGTTCAGCCTCCGCTTCAAACGGAGCAGTGCGTGCGTCAATTTCTGCAAGCGACGTATGGCGCTCTTGAAGGCGTGAGCGCTGTGTTTCTCGACTAATACTGAGGTAAAATAGGCGCGAGCTTGGGTAGTGTTCAAGTAGTTCTAGTGCCCCTGACAGGCTAAGGTTGTACAAAAGTATTTTTTCTTGGGTTTCACTTGATGTGTAGGGTCGTGGTGAACCGAACTCGCCCCCAGGTGTAGAGATAGAATCGAAGAATGCTCCTTCGCCCTTGAGTCGCTCAAACCTTTCTGAGTCAACAAAGTGATAGTCGACACCGTCTCGCTCACTAGGGCGCTTTTCTCTAGTAGTGGTGCCAACCATTCTGAAGAATGTGCCAGGGTGCTTTTCAAGCAACGCATCAATAAGTGTACTTTTGCCTGCGGCACTTGGACCACAAAGCGCCACGATAGCTGGTAGGTTCATAGGGGGTGTTGGCGACGATATTCAAATAGGGCTATAGCTGTAGCGTTGGATACATTGAGAGAGTGGACGGGGCCTTCCACAAGTGGAATCTGATAATGAGTACTCACAAACTGCAGTAGTTCAGGCTCTACACCAGCTCGTTCATGCCCCACGATAAGCAGAAGGTTTTTGGGTAATGTCTCCTCAAATATATTCACCGCTGTTGAGGTAAGCTCGAGTGCGGCGCATACGCAATCGCCTGCAACAGTAATAGCTTCTCGGGCGCTCTGGTGGTAGCTCCAAGATACTGCTTCGGTGCCACCGAGCGCAGTTTTTGTGATCTCAGAACGTGGCGGGGTGGGAGTAAGACCACAGAGATACATATGTGAACAGCCAGCCGCCGCCGCGCTGCGGAAAATCGACCCAACATTGTGGAGGCTGCGCACGTTATTGAGGAGGAGTTGCATGAGTGTATGGTAGCAGAAAATAGCCGCTTACCAGATTGACAAAAAGCCAGAAATCTGCTACTGTGCCTTCGGCGTAACCATGGATGGTACTCTGCGCTAACGGACTAGAACAATGAAGAATGTAACTGAAAAGCGAGCGGCAATCCTTATCAGATTGCTGGAGCGGATGATTCGCTTCCGTGTCACCAACGATCTCAATCCGGGCTACTTCGACCGACTGCCAAAGCTAGATGTCGAGATTCAGAGCAGTTCCTACTGGGAGGCGCACATGCAACGTGTGTGTGCTGGCGATAGTGGCGTCACACAGATCTTGCCATTCGAGGCCCTTGCCTCGTGGCATGAGCTCCAGAATTTGAAAGCGCTCTATGCCCTTATCCAAGAGGATTTGGGCTACGATGCGACGGCCGCCGACTCAATCGTGACGATCTGGTTCGCCCAGCTTCTCAAGGTTGTGTACGGCCGTAGGTACGTGAGCTTTATTCGGGAGGGTAGCCACTTTACCGTTGATGACGGCGGGCGTGTGGTGCGAGTGTGGATGTACAGTCTCACCATTCACTCGAACGGCTGCTGTGCTCATGGGTTAGACTGCCTCGTGATGGGGTCGTCAACTGACGAGAGGTTTGCCCTCCCGAAGGTCGTAAGACCACACCCCTTTCGATCAGACTTAGGCAAAGCCGCCTGAGTAACCATAAATCAAAGAAACGCCGACCCCCCACCCGGGAGTCGGCGTTTTCTCGTATCTAGCTATAGTGTGCCGAGCTGATCGAATGGTAGGGTGAACTCTTCGCCTGTTTGGAGGTTCTTGATTGACGCATTTCCACTCTCAACTTCACGTTCTCCTACCGTAACCGTAAAGCGGGCGCCAGCCTTATCAGCGGCTTTAAACTGAGAACTAACGGATGATTTGCTCAAGTTTGCCTCAATTTTTTTACCCGCAGCAAGGAGGCCTGGGATTGAGCCAAGAATTTTTACCTTACCTGGTTCATCTGCTGCAATGAGCGCCATGTCTGGTACACCTGCGAGTTCAGCTGTGATCCCCTGATTCTGCATTTCAAGAA
>CALBLZ010000034.1 GCA_937895715.1 uncultured Candidatus Berkelbacteria bacterium | reverse complement strand
TAGAATACGCGCAATTAACAAACGAGAAACGAACGGACCTGGAAGAACTTGACAAATATCGCGTTGGACATCCGAACTGCATAGCTCTTTTGATGGCATAGCATACCGGTTGCACGACGCGACTCGGCAGAATTGCCGGGTCGTTTTTGTTAAAAATTCCAGTCTGTCATCCGTCGGCGCATGAGGCATAGCACTGCTCTGCCCCAGCCGCGGAGGGATGACCTCCGACACGCACCTTAACAGCCGAATACGTAGCAGGTAGATACGCGAAAATAAGCATACTCTCAAGTAGTCAATGAGAGTAGAGAAGAAGCAAAAGAGCCAGTATCTCCGTAAAACAGCCAAAAGGACAAGTTAGTAAGGGCACACGGGGGATGCCTTGGCGCCAAGTGCCGATGAAGGACGTGGTACACTGCGAGAAGTTCCGGTCAGGTGTGTGCAACCGCTAATAGCCGGAAATATCCGAATGGGGAAACCCACTGGGGGTCAAGCCTCAGTATCGCGAAAGCGAAGGGAACCGGGTGAACTGAAACATCTAAGTAGCCCGAGGAAAAGAGAGTATTCTGCGAGTAGTGGCGAGCGAAAGCGGAAAAGGCCAAACCGATGTACTTGTACATCGGGGTTGTAGGACTCCTAGCAGCGAGTCGAGACGAAGTGGAAAGGTCTGGGAAGGCCTGTCAAAGAGGGTGATAACCCCGTACACGTAGTTGAGACGAGTGAGGAGTATCCTGAGTAGCACGGGGCACGCTAACCCTGTGTGAAACTGGGCGGTCCACCGTCCAAGCCTAAATACACTTGGCGACCGATAGTGCAAAAGTACCGTGAGGGAAAGGTGAAAAGAACCCCGGCGAGGGGAGTGAAATAGAATCTGAAACCGTGTGCTTACAACCGGTTGGAGGATGTAACAATCTGACAGCGTGCCTTTTGGAGAATGAGCCAGCAAGTTAATTGATGTCGCAAGCTTAAGGCAGTGACAGCCGGAGGCGAAGCGAAAGCGAGTCTGAATAGGGCGAGGAGTGGCATCAATTAGACACGAAACCGGGTGAGCTACGCATGGGCAGGGTGAAAGTGCGGTAACACGCACGGGAGGCCCGAACTCACTAATGTTGCAAAATTAGGGGATGACCTGTGGGTAGGGGTGATATGCCAAACGAACTCGGAGATAGCTTGTTCTCCCCGAAATAGCTTTAGG
>CALBLZ010000033.1 GCA_937895715.1 uncultured Candidatus Berkelbacteria bacterium | reverse complement strand
AGTTTTGGAACTCGTCTACGTACATGATAACTGGGACGCGGTCGTGAGCTTCGATATCGGCACGACTCATGGCAGCCAGCTGCACCTTAGTAACAATCATGGAGCCAAGCAAGCGCATGTTGTCTTCACCAATTTTACCCTTACACAGGTTTACCACTAGAATCTTTCCCTCGTCCATGATCTTGCGAATATCAATGGTAGATTTTGGCTGACCAACAATATTGCGGATGGTACTGGTTGAAAGAAACTGTCCAACCTTGTTCAGAATCGGGCTGATTGCCTCGGAACGCATCTTGGCGTCCATTCCTGCAAACTCTGTAGTCCAGTAGTCACGGACCACGGTATCTCGAATGTTCTCCACAATCATGTTGCGATACTGCATATCGGTAAGCATGCGGGGAATGCCCAACATGGTGGTTCCTTCGGTGTCGAGAAGTGCGAGTACTGTATTGCGTAGAATGTACTCCAAACGTGGCCCCCAGGAGTTTCCGAACATCTTTTTGAAGATACTCACAAACCCTGACGCAATCATTCCCTTAAAGTTCTCGTTATCGGTTTCAAGCACGTTGAGTGCCACCGGGAATTCGCGATCGGATGGGTCGATTATTACCACGTCATTCATGCGGTGCTCGGGAACAGCGGCGATCATCTTTTCGGCAAACTCACCGTGCGGATCGATTACCACAATGCCCCGGCCAGCCTGGATGTCGTCGTAGGCCATGTTCTCTTGCAGTGTCGACTTTCCTGAACCCGACTTACCGATGATGTACATGTGGCGCATGCGATCTTCGATCTTAATGCCGAACTCTTTTTGAGAATTACGGAAGTCAGTCCGCCCAATTAGGGTGAATTGATCTGCCGCCGTATTCTCTCGAAGTGGAATGTTCCCAACCGCCTCCCCTTTCTTACTCCCCGCGTAGGTAAGCGAGCCGGTTTCTACACTAATCGAAGGAAAGTGGTACACCGAAGCAAGCTCTTCAATGTTGAGAATGTTCCCCTTGCGCTCAAACTCACGGTTTAAGTACTGCTCCCAGCTCGAGAAATCATCAACCAGAACGGCTCCCCCAGTAAACCCGTTTTGGCTGGTGGTATTAAACTGTTTTAAGCCGGCCAGAACAGAGGAAACTCGGGCTCGAGCTGTTTGCTCATCCTTACCAATGATTGAAAGACGGAACAGTGTTTCGAAGCCTAACTTAGTGATCTTTGCTTCGATTGCCTTAAGCGCTGATTCTTCGTTTGCAGAAAGTTTTGGCGGCTCCGACGGAGCTGGTTGCAACCCGGCTACTCCAGAACCGGGGCGAACTACCTCTTGTACAATCGAAACAGCTAACCGTCCAGCACTCGAGGCAATGCCGGTAGAGGTTTTTGATTTACCACTTTTAGCGGCCTGCACATACTTAACTCCCTTATTCTGCCACTCATCCCCGATTGGGCGAACGAGCACCTGCAACCAAACCTGCTCATTTTCATCGAGGTTGGTCATTGATGCAGTGATCGCCGCCAGCGGGTCAATCTCGAGCGCAGCATAGGTTTTGATTGGGAAAACGTCTTCTTTGGTGAGTTTTACCTCAGTACTCACCACATGCATACCCCCAAGCTCTGCCTGGCCGGTGTAGTCTGGCACCTGCTTAATCTGCAGATCTGGGTACTGCGCGTACAGCTGGCCCTCTACGAAATCTTTGAGATGAAGCGGCGTAAACACATAAAAGGTAATCGAATCCTTAGCAGCTACAATCTCGAGTGAGAGGTGCTCCTGGACGGGTGGATCGTTACGGAAGATACCGTGGAGAGCCGCAAAAAATTGTTCGGCTGAGTTAGCCTTTTTGTCGTTATCTTTCGGAACGTGAATTGCCAGCACAACAAAGCTCTGTGAGGCCAAAAACTCGGCCCGCCGTTTGAGTTCTGCCGTGCGTTTCCAAAAAACCATAGGTTACTCTGCGATGTTATCGATTACCGCCCAGTGCGCCGGCCGATCCGCGGGGATCATTGCTATAACCTTATCTCCTTCTTTGATGTTGTACAACGACATGTAGTAGGTTACGCATGCGGTAAGAATACCGTAAGAGTTTCCATCCTCAGCTTCGATAGTGTAGCGGCTACCGTCTAACTTAAGGATGCCTGGCACCGTTCGGCGCTCTACTGGCCCGAGCTGTTTGTAGAGGTACTTACCATCTGAAGTAATGTAGAGCTTAAGCGGATCCCCTTCTACCAACTTACTCTTACTTGCATAGTTTGGTGGCACTTGGTAACTCTTGCCGTTAGCGTCTACCATACGTTCTCCATCAAAAGCACCCTCGATTGCATTGTCCTCAAGACTTGTAGAGCCGCGACCTGGCATAAAGCCGCCCATCATGGTGTACGCACCAGAGGCATCTTCTGGCTCGTCGCTCATGGTGACGTCGACTGATTCGCCGTCGCCACTCACCACTAACTTTTTGAGAGCGGTTATATCACGCTCTAGATTTGCAATAAGCTTGGCAATTTTTTCTTGCTCAGTCATATGAACCCTTTCTGTATTACTTTGTTTTTGTATTCCTACTTAGGCAACTATAGCAGATTTTGCGCGCATGCGGATCTCCGCCTCAACAACTTCCCTGTCGCGACCATACTTTAACCGTGAAAGTTGGCGAATCGCCTCCCCTAGCTGGGCATTTTCGGCCGGATCAGGTGGATAGGAGTGAATATTGAACGGTTTGGTTGGGGCGCCGTTAATCAGAATCTTGGCGTAGAAGTTAAACTTTTCCACATTTACCAGATCATCAACCTGGAGTGGATCGAGAATCTTGCTCATAAACTCAGCATCCTCTGCACCAATGCGCCAACAGATAATGTTTCCGACGTTTCCAAACACAGCGTTGCGCGTATCTTCGTCGAGCTGCTTGATGTACTGGTGGGTAATATTTAATCCGAGGGCATACTTTCGGGCTTCAGAAAGAATGGTAGCAAACGTTTTGCTCGTAAAGTTTTGGAACTCATCTACGTACAGGTAGAACGGCCGACGCTCGGCTTCAGGTTGGTTCTGGCGCGAAAAGGCCGCAATCTGAATTTTTCCTGAAATAATCATTCCCAGTAGCTGTGCCGACATGTCCCCGAGCAGCCCTTTTGGCAGTGACACCAACAGGATCTTCCCCTCGTCCATAATCTTGCGGAAGTTAAAGGCACTCTCCTGCTGTCCCACAATCGGTCGCATTAAATCACTCGAGGTGAACTGGGTAAGCTTACTGGTGATGTAGGGAACAATGTTTTGCAGTGCTGCTTCTCCCCCGGCCTTCTCCGCTTCTTTCACCCAAAAGTCGACTACTACCTGATTCTTACAACGTGATAGCTTGAGCTTACGAAAATCCTCCTGCGCTAACACTTTAGGAATCTCCATAAGGGTATTCCCCGTTTCGGGGTCGTCCATGATCAGCTGCATGGCGTTGCGCATGTACTGTTCGAAGATAGGACCACCCGTAGCACGTAGATCGTAGAGTTTGTCGAAAATCGACATAACCTCGTTAATCACCATGGTTTTGTGCTCTGGGTAGGCCGGGTCGTACTCCATCATGTTTAGTGCCATCGGACGGGCTGTATCCGACGGATCAAACAGAATTACATCTTCGGCGCGTTCTTTTGGAATATGCTTGAGAATCCACTCGACAGCATCACCATTTGGATCCATGTAGCAAACCCCGTGGCCGTCACGGATGTCTTGCAACACCATGTTTTGGTAGAGGTTAGTTTTACCAACACCCGTTGAACCGATGGCGTACACGTGGCGCATACGGTCTGACGGCGTCAGATTAACCGGCAACTCTGCCCCACGAAACTGCGAGTACCCAATACGTAATCCGGATGGAGGCAGCGCCACAGGCGGAGCCAACTTTCGTGCACCAAGCCAATGCACGTTTGGAGTGTCGAGGTGACGATTTGGGTAGTGGAATACGCTGGTGAGCTCCTCGGTGTTCAAAATGATAGTCGGCTGCGCTGGGGAAAAGCTTCGCATAACCGAATCAATCAGCAGGCGCTTGCGCCCAGGATTAATCATGCGGAAACTATTTGCCTCCGGCGCATTAAACTGGGCAAATCCTGCCAGCATGCTCTGCAGCAAGGTAGAAGCTTCTACATCTGAGCGGGCACGTGCAATACAGCGGATCTGTGTTTTAAGGCCGATCTTACTCCCCTTCTCTACCATCAGTTTAGCCTGCTGCTCCTGCATGGCGGTTAGGCGGACGTTACCTTTCATGGTGTTCATAGCATCGGTACGCTCACCTGCTTCTGACTGCTGGTTACTAACCGTCTTGGTAATGTCTTTTGCAAAACTCACCGCTTTCTTGCTGGCTGTAGCATTGTGCTCAAATGACTTCCCCTGCTGTACATTCTGCAAGGCCTGTTCAATCTTATGCTGCCAGCTCTGCAAGGTTGGCTGCACGAGTACCTGAATTAGTGCCGTATTCTCATCCCCCACCTTAGACAGTGAGTTAGTCATGCCGTTCAAGCTGTCGTTGTCGAGGGTGCGGTAGGTGCGGATTGGAAATATAAGCGACTTGGTCAGTGCCAGAGCTCCCACGGCTGAGATAAGCTCCTGGTTAGTAAACAATGCATGGTCGTCTGATGGTGTGATCTGGGCCGAAGGATACTGGGCGTGCACCTGCTGTTCAATATTCGGCAACAGGTCGGCTGGGCCAAACAAATAGAAGTGCACTTCTCCCCCATGCACGGCAACCTCAAAGGAAAATGTCGGCTGACCTTCCCACACACGCTTCCACCACTTGTGCACGTAAAAGTGCTGCACAGCAGAAAACACCGGTTCCATGAGCCCGGTAAGCTCCTTGGGGTCACGTTTTTTATCGTCTTCTTCAGTTTGCTTTGGCAGTACGATTTTTACACCACGCACGTTTAGCTGATCGGTATAGTGGAGTAAATCCCGCTTTTTCTTAGCAATTAAGAAGGCAACAGCAAGCGCTGTTAGTAAAACTAACAAAATCACCCAACCCCACCCAAAAGAACCAGACGGAGTCTGGGTAAAGCCATCAGATTCGCTCGAACCATATCCGCCGAGCCCCTCAAACGTAGAATCGTTCATCTGATTTATTGTACCCCGCAAAGGGGTTGGCCGTTAAGCCGCTGATTGAAAGTACCCTTGAGATTGCAGCACTTCTGCTTCTAGGGCATGGGCAGTTGCTTCGGGGTCAGTGTTAACATTTTTAACAGCATCTTCGACAATGCTGCCGAACGTCGCTGGAGTATGTACCGCAGTAGCATGCTGTTCTACTGGATGCGCCTGAACCTGTACGGTAGATGGTGTTTCCGTAGTTGGAATAGGCTCCGTAGCTTCTGCAGCTTGCTGAGGTACGACAACCGCTTCAGCTTGGTACGGGCTAACTGAAGCTGCCTCGTACACTACCGGTGCAGACTCAGCCTGTGCGGCTAGGTCTGCTGGTAGCTGTGGCTGTGCCTCTAGGCCAATGGTTGGTTCATCCATTAAATTCCCAGCTTTCGTTCGTAGGTACGCTGCGCGTTCTCCTGGTAGTACTTGAGGCCTTCAACCAGCTCATCAACGTTACTGATTTCAATCTTCCCTTCGACAATCGTGTAGTCAAAGGACATGAAGCGCAGTGCAGAAATAAATGCAGGATCTGTAGTTTCTAGTCCGTACGCTGATGCGGTTTCATTTACGTAGTGTTCAAGATCAGACCTGAAGTGTCGTTTCCAGCGTGGATCATCCATCTGTGATGGATCAATAACAGCGTATTTTTCAAGTGACGGCTCGTTCACGCGAAGATCATCGTTTGGAGTAAATGGCATGTTATAGTTCCACATCTGAGCTGGAGCTAAGCCATTATTCACTGCAAGAATTGCCCGGCGAGCACTTGTGTAAATCTGAGAACCCGCAGCACCGTATCCCATCGGATAATCTTTCAGTGAGTCAAAGCGCTCGGCTTGACGCGCATCCTTCATATACATACCAAGGTCACGATCTTCACACTTTGATGAACCTGAATCATACCCGTCGATTGCGGCATACATTGATGCTTTGAACGCGAAGTTTGCTCCACTTGTTGGGACACTCGGTCCACGTCCACCCTTACCCCATCGCAGTGCCGTATCAAGATACTGCATCATGCGCACACCCATGTGCAAGGCTGGGTCTTGAAGGAATGACCGGTGGTCCCAGTCTATTTTGCCTAAAATACCATCGAGGTTCTTTACGCCCTTTGCAGCATCAAATCGATCAAGGAAGTTTTGAATGTAACCTGGCACTACTCCATTATTGTCTGCGTCGTTGCTAACGATTACCAGTTCTGGAGACCCTTCTGGCCGGTCGAGCTGGCGCTTTAGAACGGCATCTGTTAGGTATTTCCTAATCGTGCCGATATTCTGGTCACCCTTCTCAAGCGCCTTCTGCATGACCCTGACGATTACGTTAGGGTTCTCTGCCTTAAACCGATCAATTTCTTTAATTGTCTCCTCTGCAGATTCGCCCTCAGGGTAGTTTACAAAGAGGCAAACCTCAAACTTACCGGGCTGCATCTCATTTCCTTCTGAATCTTTCTGCTTAGCATACCACTGCAGTGAATTGTAGATATTCTTTTGCTCCTGGTGCCCAGCAACAGGGATACAGACACTGGCGCGGCACTCGGGGTCCATTTCTCCAAGCTCAGAAGCAAGAGCATTGACTCTTTCCCTCCAGCCCTCGTCTTGTCGGCCAAAGTAATCAGTAATTTCTTGGCGCTCATCTAACACAGCGTCCGGATTTTCCCTTAGCCTCTCTGAGTACCGCTGTTTACGCTCATCCGCAATCTCGTAGTTACCATTGTAGTGGTATGAGGTATACCTATTTATCGCTTGCTCCGGTTTCGTAGGAAGTACGGGATCAGCTTCCTTATCTTTACGCTTTGTTTCAATACGCTCTACAACCGGTCGCTCCATCTTTTCGAGCTGGCGCTCACCTTGCGGTGTAAAGATTGGAATAGGAGGAATTATATCGCGCGGCGCATCTGGTGGTGGAACCAGGTTGAAACCGTGGAGTGGATCTTCGCCTGGGAATTTGAGTAGGCCGGCATCGTTACGACCGACAACCGTAGACACCACAATACCTTCTGGCCCACGCTGGCTCGATTGCATCATCCCCTTAGAAACGAATTCGTCGAGACGCGATTGACCATTTGGCACCTTGTTGTACACCATTTCTACAAATCCACCGTGGAATTCTGGCTCACCATTCTTGCCCGGCGTAAACAAATCGTGTGCTGGGTGACCCTTTGGAATAATGATATTACCCGTCTTATCAACCTTAAACTCCCAACCCCAGTTGTTATGCGCTCGGTCTGGGCTCACAAAGACTGAAAGCTTTCCATCCTCAGCAGCGCTACCAAGCTCGTACTGCTCGCCGCCGTGGAAGCTTCGCATGTTCAAATTCTGTTGCAGAACCAAATCGCCATTCTCGGTGCGGTGGTACTGACCAAGCTCTGCATGATCAAACCTTTGGGTATTGTTATCTGCCCAACCACGACGAGCAAAGCGGTGCAGATCGAGCTCCCCTGCCCCCTTAGACTTACCGTGCGCAATAGCATCTTCAACCGTACTCGTTTGTGGGCCAGTTGGGCCGGAACCAGCAAGGTTGTACTTGTGAATATCAAAGCCTACGCCAGTCTTTAGCGCAGTGATGGTATCTGGCGTAAAGTTGCCGTTTGAATCTACCTTGAGGTTTTGCGCAAGCATGGTGCCATCTGGAGCGCGCAGTGAGAACACGGTTGGATCGCCAGGACCGCGTGAGGTGTGCTGTAGTAGGGCGTCTACACCCTGAGGAAGTGTGAGCTGTACATTTGTACTCGGAATTGTGTCGATGTGCGTACCTACGTGACCATCTGCCGCTTGAGAGAAGAGCGCACGGAGTGGTGTATCTCCAGAGCCGGCAGCTGGCTTAATATCCTCTGCGAGCCCATTAAGTGACGGATTAAAGTGCGAGCTGACTTCTTGAGCCGCACCACCAAGAAGGAGTGCGCCAACGCCTGCAAATCCGGCCGCTTGCACCATTCGCTTGCGACGCATGCTATTAAACTTTGCGTCTTGGTTTTCGATTGAGCCATCTTCAGTTTTTGAGCCAACCAGCTGAGTCATACGCT
>CALBLZ010000032.1 GCA_937895715.1 uncultured Candidatus Berkelbacteria bacterium | reverse complement strand
ATAGAAGGCCGCAATAACAGCAAGGCGGTACTTCTTGCACGTAAGAACCCTAACAACCCAGATTTTCCACTGAGGCGTATTGTGAAGTGCTCTCACTGCGGTCGTTCGTTCACCGGTGGATACAGTAAGGGTAAGTACGAGCGATTCGGCTACTACTTCTGTCCGAATCGCTGTGTGAAGGGAAAAGGATCATCTGTACCCATGCAAGAGCTGGATACCGCAATGCAAGATCTCTTAACAACTATTTCATTAAAACCACAGACGTTAGAGCTCCTTGTAAGCTACCTTCGACGTAACTATCGAGACCGTGCAGCAGGGTTACTTGAAAAGCGTGCCCATGCAGATACTGAACTAGAAAAGCTCTATACGCTCCGACAGAATCTCATCGAAAAGAACCTCTCTGGTGTGTATTCAGACGATATATTCAAAGAGCAGAATAAGCGGATTGAGGAGAATATAAAAAATACCCAGATGGCTAAAAGCGATTGGGTACTTGATCGATACAACCTTGAGAGAATCTGCGACTTTGTAACAAGTAAGTTCGCAAACCTTGCTCAAACCTATACCGAATCATCTCTTGAACAGAAGCGGGTCTTGTTGTGTTCGATATTTCCCTCTGGAGTGCCTTGGAGCTATCCGGGCTATTCGAACACCAAAATTCACGACTGTTACACCTGTTGCCAGACGATTTTTTCAAAAGATGTAAAGTTTGGTGGACCCTAGGAGATTCGAACTCCTGACCCCTTCCATGCCATGGAAATGCTCTACCAACTGAGCTAAGGGCCCAAAAAAGAGAGAACGGTGAAAGCTTGTTTTCACATGTGAGCGATTGAGGGCTCGTATCGCCGAAGTGCGATCTGGGCCACCAACGAATACGCGCAACACGTTCTATTCCAGAGTATTCTAGCGATTAATCCTGATTTGGTAAAGCTGTACCTGCTACAAATTATAGTCCTCAACCGAAAGATAAGGCACTCGGTCTAGCCCATCTAGATCAACAGGTTTCTGCCCCGCTTCAATTCCCAGGTGAGCAGCAAACCCAATCATTGCCGCGTTATCTCCACAGAGTTTGAGAGAGCGGGGGAAATACACAGAGGTAACCCCTGCTGCTTTCGCAACTGCGCGTAGCTTTCCGCGTAGCACCATATTTGCCGCCACTCCACCAGCCACAAGTATCGTGGTGATTTCTGGCATATCGCGCAGAATCTTTGTCATTTTTAGCTCTACTGCCTTCTGGGCTGAGTACTCAAAACTAGCGGCGATATCTGCGGTTACTTCTGCGTCCATCACTACAGATGCCTCCTGCAAGTCTCGGAGGAGGTAGCGCACAGCAGTTTTAAGCCCTGAGTAGCTCAGGTTATAATCGCCACTCTTTTGCATCGGCACGGGTAGGGGAAAGTGCTCTGGACTTCCTGATTCAGCAAGCTTTGCCAGGTGTTTACCGCCCGGGTAGCCTAGACCAAGCATGATAGCGGCTTTGTCGTAGGCTTCTCCAAGAGCATCATCGAGGGTACGGCCAATAATCGAGAACTCGCCAAATCCTTTTATGAGCACAAATTCGGTATGCCCACCTGACACCAACACAGCCAGGGCAGGGAATACCACCTCGCCGGAGGCAGGCCAGGTGCTACAGATATGACCAATCATATGATCAACGGCGTACAGGGGAACCTTCCACTCAGCAGAGAGCTGCTTAGCTTTGGCAACTCCAACCTGAAGAGCCGGCGCCAAGCCTGGGCCATATGTTACAGCGATAGCTTCAATCTCTGATTCCGAAACTCCGGCACGATCGAGCGCCAGAGCAACAACCGAGTCAATCCGCTCCTCGTGTAGGCGCTGCGCCAAAAATGGCACCACACCGCCATACTTTTTATGTAAGCGCACCTGCGAAGAAACCACGTTACTCAAAATGGTCAGTCCGCGGGTTACCGCTACTGAGGTTTCATCACAGCTCGTATCAATACTCAGGAGCAGTTTCATAGCAGGTGGATCAGTCGCTCCGTATCGTTAGAAGTAAACTCAAGCATCAACTCTACTAACACTATTTCTTTGAGAAGTTTTAATTCGGCGAGCACCGGCTCAGGCCATTCAATAACCTGTACTACACCAGGACGCAGGTACTCGTGCACACCAAGCTCACGCAGGGTAATCGTTGGCGTGCGCCAGCAGTCAGCATGCACAAGGGTAACGCCATCGCCTTCATATTCTTTAACCAAGGTAAAACTAGGTGAGGTAACCGGGTGAACAATACCGAGCGCTTCAGCAATGCCGTGGGTGAGGTGGGTTTTACCTGCTCCCATCTCGCCATGCAAGGCAATAACCAACGGCTTTTCGGGAATAACATGAGAAAGCATTGCAACAAGCTCAGCCCCATACGCCTTTGTTGCCTCTTCATTTTCTAACCGTCGCTTAGATGTCGTGTGAGCAGCTCCGGCCCGCACGATTTGCTGCACCTGCTCTTCGGTATCAATCACCGTAGACGGCTCTGAGCGCGGAAGGTCACCAAAATCTAGCGCCAGATCAATTTTTGAACGCTGCGCTTCACTGAAGCGACTCAGAAGCTCCGTGACCGAATATGGTCGGGCACCGCCCGCTGGATTAGCAGAAGTAGCGGTAATTGGTTTACCAAACATGCGCACAAGCTCATGTGCAACAGGATGTGAGC
>CALBLZ010000031.1 GCA_937895715.1 uncultured Candidatus Berkelbacteria bacterium | reverse complement strand
GACAAAGAAGCGCCAAAACTTTTTCAGGAATTTTTGACGCTCGTTGGAGAGGATACAGAGCGCGATGGCCTCACCGAAACTCCCGAGCGTGTGGCGCGCATGTACAAGGAGATTCTGAGCGGGTATACAATCGACCCAGCAAGCGTGATGAAAACCTTCGACGTGTCACACTCCAGCAGTATGGTTGTGGTAAAGAATATCCCTTTCTACAGCCTTTGCGAACACCACATGGTGCCATTTTTTGGCGGTATTAGTATTGGCTACCTCCCAGGTGAACGGGTGCTCGGGCTCTCTAAATTTGCTCGGCTCGTAGAGGTATTTGCCCGACGTTTGCAGATTCAGGAACAGCTCAACGCCCAAATTGCCGACGCAGTCATGGAGTACCTACAACCACGTGGTGTGATCGTGCTCAGCGAAGCCGAGCATCTCTGTATGGCCATGCGCGGTATCAACAAAGTTGGTGTAGACACCACGGTTCTTACCAAGCGTGGCGTATTCTCAGAAGAACAGTCTCTGGTTGAAGAATTCTTTGCTCAGGCTCGCTAAATCAAGCGAATAGTTTCACCGCGGGCGAGCATCTCAACAAACTCTTTAATTTTTCGTTCCCTTGTTTCTTGTCGCTTAACGGTTTGCAGACGGTAGAGCATCGCGTAGCGATTGCTCTGCTTTAGCGTTAAGTAAAATGCTGCGGCAGCCGGCACCGCATCAAGCGCTGCTTGAAAGTCTGCTGGTGTAGTAGCAGTTTTGGCAGAATCATAAGCTGCATCCCAGCGGCCGTCGGCCTTGGCTCGTTCTACTTCGGCAAGTCCGGTAGGTTTCATTTTCCCCTCTGCAATAAGTCGTTCAACGTAGCCCACATTCACCTTCGACCAGACACTGCGTTTGCGCCGAGGAGTAAACCGCTGAATCCACGATGTTTCATCGAACCTTTTTGAGGTTGCATCGATCCACCCGTAACAGAGCGCTACCTGGAGCGCTTCGGCGTACGTGATACTTGGGATGTTTGTGCCCTTTTTGTAGAGCTTCATCCAAATTCCCCCCTCTTCCCCTACGTTTTCTGCAAGCCAGGCTTCCCATTCAGCGGGAGTGGCAAAGGCAAGAATTGGCGCGTCGTTCACTTGCCTGACCTACGGCGGATAACAGAATAGACACCGAAAAATACCAGTGCACCGAGCGTGTTTGCCAGTATATCCCAGGATGTGTCGGTAAGCGTAAGGCGCACGAGGCCTAGCCGCACAATCAGCAACTCAAAGAGCTCGTTGGCTGCTCCCAGTGCGCTAGTAAGTGCAAAGAGTCCTAATGCATCTTGGAGCACGTCTCTCTTCCACCCGAGCTGCTGCACTAGATAGGCCCAGACAAACCCCGTGAAGATGCCGCCGCCAACTACATGCGTGGTAAACGAGGTATCTTTCCCATCAATTAGAGGCGATGGCAAGTACCACGAGATGAAGTAGACCAAGCCCGCAACCAAAAGTAGCTTAGTTGGCTGATGAGTTTTCCCCGAAATAACGGAGAGCACTCTCGGTAGCAAGAGGTACACCAGGATCGGGACAGCAATCGAGACGAAGATAAATAGCATATGAGCTGAGCATAGCAGAAACATGCTCCCCAACGCATTACGCTATACTTACCTCAAACAAGTAACATCCCCTCATGTTCAAACAGTTCGATCCTCATGCTCGCTACTTTGCTGGTGTCGCCCTTGCCCTCATTCTGGCTGGTGCTGGTATCTTTGCCTTCGGCTGCGTGCAGTGGCTCTACAACACTGTGGCCGACTACAGCTTTGCTATGCCGTCGGTGAAAATAATCGGCGGGCTGGTTGTTATTGCGCTTGGGTATATTCACCTAGAGCTCGAGCTTATCCGCACTAAGAAGTAGTTATGAACAGTGTCGTATTCTTTGAGATTCAAGCAACCGACCCGGTTCGCGCCATGGAGTTTTACACCTCGGTTTTTGGCTGGGATTTCACCAAACAAGAACAGGTCGCGATTCCCTACTGGGAGATCGAGACGCCAGGCATCAACGGCGGCCTTCTCGTGCGCCCCTTCCAAACCCCACCACCCGAGTGTGGCACCAATGCCTACTCCTGCTCGATGCAGGTAGAAGATTACGACGCTACCGCACAGAAGATTCTTGCCGCGGGTGGCACAGAGGCACTTCCTAAGTTCTTGGTTCCCGGAAAGTGCTGGCAGGGCTACTTTATGGATACCGAAAACAACACGTTTGGAATCTTTCAGGTGCTCGAGGTAGTAACTGTTTAAAGCACATGAACCGCCGAAGCTACCTTACCGCCCTGGCCAACCTTACAAAACCCTAACGCTCAGTTGAGCTGAAAGAGTGCCGTGAAGAACTACGTATACCTGTTCCATGTTGATGTGCCCTTTGAAGACACCGGCGAATCAAATGCCGCCTGGGGCGCATGGTTTGAGAGTCTGGGCGAGCACGTTGTTGACGGCGGCAATCCGTTTAACCCCGAGGCTGAGGCCATGATCAAGGATGGTGTCGTAACCATGAAGGGTGACAACGCTGCTGGCTACGCTATCGTGAAGGCAGACAGCATTGAAGCAGCTGTGGAGATGGCAAAGAGCTGCCCCCTCGCCACAGCGCCTGGGTGCTGGGTTGGTGTGCACGAAACCACACCAATGTAAGGTAAATAGCATACCAAAAAAGGAACCCGCTCGGGTTCCTTTTTGTTTGGGCCTAGCGCCCTTCTGCCTGCTGCGGTGTCAGGCTGGTTTTACCAAGGCAACCAATCGGCGACTGTGCACTTGGATCGTAGAGCTCAAGACTAACCGTCTTTTCCCAGGTGTCCTGCATGGTTGTAAGCGATGCGAGTATTGAATCTTTCACAGACGGGTGGAGTAGTATACTCGGGCAAATGTGTGAGGTTCCGCCCATCTCTTTGTTTATCTGAATCTCGAAGCGTGGGATTCCATTGTTTTGAGTTGCGGGAGTACCGAGTATATCTCCTGCTTTCACAACGTCACCCTTTTTTACCGTCACATTAACCAGGTGATCATACCCAATCGTCCAAATAGAGCCGTCTTTAGGCTGCAGCATAACCTCGTAGTCCTTAGAATCGGGTTGCTCACGGATAAAAGTGATTACCCCGTCGATAGCAGCGACAGCCCGTGCTGCGGCTGTGAGCGAGGCAAACTCAAAGTTTGGGTTGATACGTGGATCCCCTGTTCCAAATTTGTCACCGAACAAGTAGAACCCCTTCATCCCCTTTGATTTGTACTCGCTTGTTGCAAATCGGGAGTACGAGATAGTATCGAAGCTGTTCAAGCCAACATTATAGAGGGCAATGTCTGCCTCGGGAGTT
>CALBLZ010000030.1 GCA_937895715.1 uncultured Candidatus Berkelbacteria bacterium | reverse complement strand
ATTACTGGCAAAGGGTATTTGAGTGCTTAATTTATAGGGGCTGAAAGGCGTCCTACGTGGACGCCTTTGGATAAGCTTTGTATTACTTCTCCGCGAACTGCTCAGCGGGAACGTACAAATACTTATTTTTCAATCTCAGGAACTTCTTGCCTGAGATGTCGACAGGAATGTTCTCGGCCTCCCTGTCGATTTCAATTTGGTCCGCAGAACAATGGTGCGAGGGCTTTGTAGGGAGGTACATCCCCAAAGTCCGGTCGTAACGATACGTCACGACTTTATCTAAATCGCCTTTACGCTGCTGCACAAAAATTGATGTTGGCACCTGACACTCCTATCGTTGATTACTGTTAATTATAACAACGCCGCCAGCGTATAGCAACATTTGTATTGAATGTGTAAAGGCTATAGAAGTTAGGATATGCATACGGCACTCAGTTGAGTGCCGTACAAAGGAGTTTGGGTTACGCGGCAAAGGCAAGTTCATCTTCGTAGATGTCGTCCGGGTGGACTAGTGCTCTGAGTTTTTTGAATTGCACAACGACGAATCGTTTGCCCTTCACGTACTCATCTCGTACGATTTCTCCGCACGAGCCGAAAGGAATGATTCTTTTAGTTTCGCCCCCACTTTCGTCAATAGCCGCTGCCCCACCCTCGGAAATTACTGTTGCAATGTCCATGGCTTACTCCTTGATTAAAGTGACGTAAGATTATAGCAACGTTATATAGGAATATCAATATTTATGAAGAGTGATCATGGGTAGCGCTTTTCGAAGCGCCACCCATGTCGGTGTTACACAGCCGCCACTGCCGCGACATCTTCAGCTCGAAGGTAATGGGAAGTTTTTCTCTTCCCTTCTACAATCCGAAAATATCTCGGGTCACCTACTGGCTCGACGTTTACTGTCGTGCCCTTTGCCTTAAAGCATACACCGTTCTTGGCGTAGCCATGAGCTAAAGGGTTAAATTTGTAGATTTGCGCCTGAGCAGTAGTTATTACCGTGATCATCGTCGTACCTTTCTAGGATACAAAACTTTAATTAGCTGCAAGTAATGATAACATTTATTGGCAACAATGCAATAGTGGCTAAATATCTAAAATTAATATAATACTAATTGGTTTACTTTAAAAGTGTTTAGGGAATAAATCTTTGGCGGGGCTGTGTACAGCCCCGACGGAGAGCGTTATGCATCGGTGACCGGTTCTTCCGGCACCTTCTTGATCTCGGTATTGGGGAAGCGTTCAAGCTCCACTGCTATCATGCCTATATCATCAAGTTTGATGACGGCCTTAATAATCAGTGAGCCATCGCTACCTTCGCCGATCTCGCGTGCTAGCGCGAAACGCTCGATAAGGTAAGTACCGGGAGCTAGGTCGACTACATCTTCTGGAGATATGTTGTAATGACCATTCTCCTGAAGAATCAGCAGGTCAGCTTCAACCTGCTCACCTTCTCCGACTACAATATTAAGTTGCATGACATTCTCCTTGTCTACGTACTGGTATATTACCATGCAATATTAAAAATGGCTAGTAAGATTAGTTGGCTTTTGCGCGAGCCTTGGGCTGCCTTATTTATTCAGCAACTTCTGGCTCGCGCATACCTGCGGCATTACTTGAGGTCTTCTTCACGTACGAAAACCTCTTCAAGTGTATCGGCAGGTGTTTGGGGTTTGTACTCCACATACGTTTGGGTCTGGTATTTCTTGTCGACGCCTGTGTTAATCTCTTGTCCATTAGGCAGTACGTACCCGTAAATCATTACGGGAATACCCCTTAAAAAATGATACACCTGCGCCCCATTCGGGTTTGTTACTTTACACATAGCAAATTCTCCCCTATTTAGTGGATATACAAATTATTATAACGAAAAGAATTAATATCTGTATTTTTCGTCCTCTTTTTCGTTTTCGTAGACAGTTTTAATAACAATTTCTTTTTCCTCGGGAAGATCGTGAGCTTTAATTTCGTCTAATATTTCGTCAGCGCGATTTTTTCTTTTACCACGTTTTTTAAGAACAAATATTAATGTAAAGCTTACAAACAAGAATGCAATTCCAAGTATAAATGCAAGTACATCTGTTCTTAAGTTGCTTAAAATAAGTGCAATAGAGCAGACAACAATCATCATTGATGTTTCGATTAGCGTGACGGTTTTTTTAGAATAACCAGCGTCAAGTAATCTATGGTGTAAGTGGTTTTTATCGCTAACCTGTAATATTTTTAATGGGCTTTTTAATAAGTGCGGATTAGTTTTAAATCTCATGTAAACAACAATTAGGCCATCTAGTATAGGCATTGCCAGGATAATCATGGATGCAGTCCATTTAGTGCTACCTAATATGGCAAATACTGCTAGCAAGAATCCATTTA
>CALBLZ010000029.1 GCA_937895715.1 uncultured Candidatus Berkelbacteria bacterium | reverse complement strand
GGTAAAGTAGCGACGATTTCCGCGATCATCAGAACCACCGTGTGCAAGTGTCCACTCCGCATACTGCCCAGCCGTAAACCTTAGTTTTTCTGGAGCGGTGAACACATAGTCCCAAACGTTTGGGGCCATCTGTACTACTTCTTTTAGTGTGAGCAAAAGGCGCTGCTTCGGACTGAGTATGAATGAAAGGATATTCCCCAGCACGAGGGCAACCTGCGGTGATACGTAGATACCTCCTAGTGACCAGCGAGAGGTCATGAGCACCCCAACAAGCACGCCATACGCGATTCTGCCCTGCCGATTTGGTGGTGTAGTAAGTGGCTCTGTAAGCATAATTGTGCCGAAAAAGACGAGCGGCCATGACAGGAGCACTTCGGTGAGCACCTCGAGCGCGGGGCGTGCATCTACTACTACTCCAAGGTACAGAAGCACAACCAATGCAGGTGCCAGGAAACTTATGAATAGATCAGCCCGGCGAATTTTCCGCACTACCAGAAGCCCAAAGAGTGCAGTAGCTGGCAGCAGCACCCCACTTCCAACCCACCAACTAACTTGGTTGAATCCGAGCAAGACCACAGCCATCGCAGCAAGTGCTGCAGGGTTAAAGACGTGTTTTTGGTTGAGTGCCAGCACATACTTTGATGCCATAGCGAGCACGCTCACCAGCCCCATAAGGAGTATGCCCTGCATGGAAAGCTCTGGCGTAATTATGCAAACCAGAATCAGCGCGGTAATATACGACGATTCTACATTTGCCGGAACTCTATACAATTTGGCAAGCAGCCAGTTTGAGCCTCCACAAACAGCAATAGCAACCACAACCGCAACAGTGAGATCAACAGCGGTGAACGGCAGCTTCTCGCCAAAAAGTGAAATTACCGCAGCGATTGCAATAATACCCCCCAACCCATACAGGAGCAGCCGGTACATCGTTATGGAGTTGAGAAAACGATCAATAATTTTCATAGTCTCAGCATACAATAGTTAAAAGATTTCCGCAGGAAACCCACTCGAGCGAGTCACTGTATCGTCTGATCTAACAAGCGCGTATTCAAAGCTGAATTCTTTCTGTAGAACGGTGGGCTCAACAAAGAATAGGGCGGTGGTTAGTCCATCTGCCACCAGTGCTAACTCTGCAGTTACCCACACAGCCTTAAGGTGTTGTGGTGAGCTCTGCGTAAACGGGTCGATAATATGCGTAAACTTCCCCCACCGGCGGCGGTTCCCCGCTGACCCACAAATTGCCCCTCCGGCTAGCTGGACAATTCCAATAACCTGACTTGCATCATCAGGGTGTTCAAGCCCAACTTGCAGCACGTCGGTTGGGTGAGCGTACCGCATATCACCCCCAGCATCGACGCAGTACCCAGCAACCCCTGACTCCATGATTATCTGAGAAACAATATCTACTAGGTACCCCTTTCCGGCAGCGCCCACATCGAGCAGAGCTGGCTCCTTGAGCACTAGATTGGGGTAGGCATACACAAGGACATCCTCCCAGGCCTGTGTACGATGTAGCTCCTTAGTTTCCAAACTATAGTCAGCATCGTAGCCCGCATCGACAAGAAGCTTCCCAACAAGTGGGGTAACTGCTCCAGCTGTTATGGTGTAGAGCTTGTAATAGAGGTCGAACAGCTCCTTGCCATCTGGAGGAAGTACGTAGGTGCCCGCCTGCGCCGCCATCTCCGCGATACGTGAGTCGCTACGAAACCGCGAGTATGTCTTGTCGTATTCTGCTATCCGTTGGTGAATGTTCTGAAAAAGCTGGGCACTCGAACACTTAGTT
>CALBLZ010000028.1 GCA_937895715.1 uncultured Candidatus Berkelbacteria bacterium | reverse complement strand
AAGTCGTAACAAGGTAGCCGTATCGGAAGGTGCGGCTGGATCACCTCCTTTAGAGCATGACGAATCGACGTGTCTGTCGGGCGTCCGCACAAGTCACCTGCACATCTCAAGTAGCGCCTGACTGTGGGCTACGAATCCAGCCAATGGGTCTGTAGCTCAGGTGGTTAGAGCGCACCCCTGATAAGGGTGAGGCCGGAGGTTCGAGTCCTCCCAGACCCACCATGGATCTGGATGACGCGTATCGGGGCCATAGCTCAGCTGGGAGAGCACCTGCTTTGCAAGCAGGGGGTCGTCGGTTCGATCCCGACTGGCTCCACCACGCTGACGATGAGATGTGACTGCGCACACTAATTATTTTGACGTTCAAGCATTGTGGCTTGTTCGTGTTCTTTGAAAACTTGGGACGTAACAATGCGTTTGAGATCCTGTCTCATACGTGTCGTTGAGGCAAGTAAGCGAAACAGTGGTTTGACGACCTTGAGGCGACTTGAGGTTATATGGTCAAGCGACTAAGCGCATACGGTGGATGCCTTGGCAGTCAGAGGCGATGAAGGACGTGGCAGCCTGCGAAAAGTGTCGGGGAGCTGGCAACAAGCTTTGATCCGGCAATGTCCGAATGGGGAAACCCACCCGCAAGGGTATCGTGCAGTGAATACATAGCTGTACGAGGCGAACTCAGGGAACTGAAATATCTAAGTACCTGAAGGAAAAGAAATCAACCGAGATTCCCCAAGTAGTGACGAGCGAACGGGGAGCAGCCCAAAAGTCGAGCATGCTTTAGAGGAGCGGTCTGGAAAGTCCGGCCATAGAAGGTGATAGCCCTGTACTTAAAAGGGCATGTTCGATGAAATTGAGTAGGGCGGGGCACGTGAAACCCTGTCTGAACATGGGGGGACCATCCTCCAAGGCTAAATACTCCTGACCGACCGATAGTGAACCAGTACCGTGAGGGAAAGGCGAAAAGAACCCCGGCGAGGGGAGTGAAATAGAACCTGAAACCGTATGCGTACAAGCAGTGGGAGCCCGTAAGGGTGACTGCGTACCTTTTGTATAATGGGTCAGCGACTTACATTTTGTGGCGAGCTTAACCGTATAGGGGAGGCGAAGGGAAACCGAGTCTGAATAGGGC
>CALBLZ010000027.1 GCA_937895715.1 uncultured Candidatus Berkelbacteria bacterium | reverse complement strand
CATACTGTATGGCCCAACTGAACGAGCGTGCATCTTGTCATCAACAAGGTGGCTGAGCTTGAGCATGTAGTTGATACCAACCGTAATGGTGTTGTCGTATGCTTCACCAGTCTTACCATCGTAGAGGGTTACCTTACCGTCGAGTGGCAGGTTGGCGCTCTTTAGCTCTTCGATAAGCATTTCGTCAGAAACCTTACCGAATACTGGAGTAGCAACGCGCTCACCCTTCTTGTGGGCAGCCCAACCAAGTGTGGTTTCCATAATCTGACCAAGGTTCATACGACCGATAACACCAAGTGGGTTAAGGATCATGTCGATTGGGGTACCGTCTTCGAGGTATGGCATGTCTTCGACAGGTACGATAATGGAGATAACACCCTTGTTACCGTGGCGACCAGCAAGCTTATCCCCTACTGAAATCTTGCGGAGCTGGGAAACGGTAATTTCTACAGACTGGAATACACCTGTGGCAAGTTCGTCGTCATTATCTTTAGAAAAAATCTTGATGCCGATAACTTTACCACGCTCACCGTGTGGCAGACGCATTGAACTATCGCGAACATCCTTAGCTTTTTCACCGAATACAGCGCGGAGCAAGCGTTCTTCTGCAGTAAGCTCGGTTTCACCCTTAGGACTGATTTTTCCTACTAGGATGTCTCCGGCAGAAACTTCGGCACCGATACGGATTACACCGTCGTCGTCGAGGTTTTTGAGAGCGTCTTCACCAACGTTTGGAATATCGCGGGTGAGCTGTTCAGGCCCGAGCTTGGTGTCGCGTACGTCGAGCGTGTACTTTTCGATGTGGATCGAGGTGTAGTTGTCACGCTGGAGCATGCGCTCAGAGATGATGATAGCGTCTTCGTAGTTGTAACCGCCCCATGACATATAGGCAACGAGTACGTTCTGGCCGAGCGCTAGCTCACCGTTGTCGGTAGCTGAGGAATCTGCGAGCACATCACCCTTTTTGACCATCTGGCCAACATTGGTACTTGGACGCTGACTGATCAGGGTTCCCTGGTTTGAACGAATGAATTTTGAGAGAAGGTACTGGTGCTCTTCGCCCTTAGTGCCCTTAACGATAACCTTTTCGGAAGAAACGTAGGTTACTTCACCGTCTTCTTCTGCGAGGGTAACGTGACCAGACTGTGCAGCGGCAGGACCTTCTAGGCCGGTTCCAACAACAGGAGCTGATGGGCGGATAGTAGGAACAGCCTGACGTTGCATGTTCGAACCCATTGAGGAACGAGCTGCATCGTCGTTTGCTAGACCTGGGATCAGGTTGGTTGTAATTGAGAACGCCTGCTCTGGAGCAACGTCGATGAAGTCGAGCTTGTCGACAGTTTCGATAGAAGGCTCACCAAACTTACGCACTGGAGTGCGGCTGTCGAGGATTTTGCCGTCTTTGTCGATTACTACTGAAGCAGGAGCGATGATGTACTTGGCTTCTTCGGAAGCATCGAGGTAGACAACGTCCTTATTTGAAACGATCATCTCGCCTTTAGCATTCTTAGTGACCTTGCGGTACGGAGTTTCAATGAAACCGTAGTCGTTAATCTGGGCGTAGGCAGCAAGGTACTGTACCAAACCAATGTTTGGACCTTCTGGGGTTTCGATAGGACACATGCGGCCGTAGTGGCTTTGGTGTACGTCACGAACTTCGAACCCTGCGCGCTCACGAGACAATCCACCCTGACCGGTAGCGGTAAGACAGCGCTTATGCTCGAGCTCGGCGATTGGGTTGGTTTGGTTCATGAACTGAGACAGCTGCGAGCTGGCAAAGAATTCCTGCATAGCTGCAACAATCGGACGGCTGTTTACCAGCTGAGCTGGAGTAACAGTGTCGAGATCAGCAACTGACATGCGGTCGCGGATGTTGCGCTCGAGACGAACCATACCAACACGCATACGTGCCTGTACGAGCTCGCCCACTGAGCGAACGCGACGGTTCATGAGAGAGTCCATGTCGTCGGCCTGTGCGCCCTTAGTGGCGTTAAGGCGGATGATTTCTTTAACAATCTCAACGATGTCCATTGGACGAAGCACGCGGTTGTCGCGGGTGTTCTTGATGTCGAGGCCAAGGCGCTTGTTGAGTTTGTAGCGACCAACGTGACCAAGATCGTAGCGCTTAGAACTGAAGAAGAGTGCCTCAAGGAATGCCTGGGCGTTTTCTGCTGTGGCAAGATCACCTGGGCGAATACGCTTGTACACTTCTACAAAGCCGTCTTCTTGGTCTTCGGCTGGATCTTTTTCGAGAGTGGCCTCAATAAATGAGTTTTCTGGGTCGGTGTCGACATCCTTAAAGAGCTCGCGGATTTCTTCGGTTGTACCGTAGCCGAGGGCACGCAAAAGAGTCGTCACAGGAATGCGACGCTTGCGGTCTACCTTAACGGAGATAACATTGCGAGAGCTGGTCTCGAATTCGAGCCAGGCACCGCGGGAAGGAATGAGCTTTGCACCAAAGAGAGGGTGCTCAGCGCCCTGTTCGGCGGTAAAGAGTACACCGTAGGATCGAACGATCTGTGAAACCACAACTCGCTCTACACCGTTGATGATGAAGGTTCCGTTTTTAGTCATCATTGGGAATTCACCCAAGTAGACGTCGTTTTCTTTTACTTCGCCGGTAACTCGGTTTGTAAGAACAGCACGAACACGCAGCTGCGAGCGGAAGGTCATGTTTTTATCACGAGCCTGCTCAGCACTCAGCTTAGGTGCTTCAAACTGGTAATCCTTGAACTCGAGTGCAAGGTTTTTACCGGTGAAATCTTCGATCGGCGATACTTCGTCGAGAAGTTCGCGGATGCCCTCGGATAAGAACCAGTCGTAGGACTTGGTTTGAACCTCGATGAGGTTCGGCAGCGGGTAACTGAAGGTCTCTGCGCCGATGACGCGACGAGATGCAGAGGTAGCATCAGCTACCATGGCGGTAGGCTTGGCCATGAAGTACTCCCTGGGTTAACAACGGATACTAAAATATGCCATTCTCGCCGTGACCCAGGGACCTAGCTTCGAATCGGCTAGGAGAGAATGAATAATGCCTAGTTACACTACCCAACTAAGCGAGATCTGTCAACAGATCAACTAATCCGGCGCGTGTAATTGCCGAAATAGTGTGGATTGGCGATTTTGTGATCTTGGCCAGAATTTTCTTTTTAGCTGCAAGCTCTGTATCGCTAATGAGCTCAATTTTTGTAAGTGCAATCCGTTCTGGCTTTGCTGCAAGCACTTCGCTCCAGGCTTCCAGTTCGTGTCGGATAGTTTTGTAGGCTGCTGCAAGATCGTCATTTGGAGTGGTAGCATCGATGCAGTGCACAATGCTCTTGGTGCGCTCTACGTGCTTTAGGAACTGAATACCCAGACCCTTACCCTGCCCTGCCCCTTCAATCAGCCCTGGGAGGTCTGCTACGACGATACTCTGTTTTTCTTTCCCACGAGTAATTTCTGCGACACCAAGTTGTGGCTCAAGTGTTGTAAACGGATAGTTAGCAATCTTAGGGCGAGCGGCGGTAATCACAGACAGCAACGTTGATTTACCTGCGTTAGGCAGTCCAACAAGTCCAATGTCTGCAATGAGCTTAAGCACGAGCCGAACCTTGAAGGTTTCTCCGGGCAGACCCAGGTTGGCACGAGTTGGTACCTGCTGAATAGACGACTTAAAGTGCCAGTTACCCCAGCCTCCGTTGCCACCTTTCGCAAGGCGGATTTGCTGTTCGTCCTCTGCAAGAGTGACAACAAGCTCGGGCTCGCCTTCTTCAGAGAGCTTATATACCTCAGTACCTAGGGGCACCTCTAGGATAGTGTCTTCGCCACCTTTTCCGCTTGATTTCTCGTGGCCACCAATTTTACCGTCTTCGGCAATAATACGGTCGGTGTGTGCAAGATGGTTAAGGGCATGGAGGTCGTGCTTTGCAATAACGATTACGCTACCGCCATTTCCACCGTCTCCACCATCTGGCCCACCGCGAGGGACATACTTTTCACGACGAAACAGAGAGGCGCCATCGCCTCCCCTACCAGCTCGGATCAAGAGTTCTTTCTCGTCAATAAACACGGCGTAATCTTACCACAAATCTGGCGGAAAGCCAGCTTCCTTATGGGAGCATGCTCTCAGGATTGATGTGAACGCCGTTACGACGGATTTCGAAGTGAAGGTGAGGACCGGTAGAACGGCCAGTATTCCCGCTGTATCCGATAACCTTACCCGCATCAACACAGTCACCTGAGGAATAGCCAGCGAAGGCTGAAAGGTGTGCATATAGCGCGGTATAGCCACTACCTAGATCGAGAACGATCATTTTACCGTAGCCACCATTGTAACCAGTGGAGAGATCGATGATACAACCGCTACCTACCGCCTTAATTGGGGTACCTACTTTCATTACGTAGTCGACACCTCGATGCCCTGCGTGATAGCCCTGTGATTCATACTGGATAGAGCTGGCAGGTGAAACAAACTTGAAGCTACTCTTGGTGCCACCTCGAGCAATCGCCACCCCAGTAGCTAGGGCTTTCTGCTGTGCCTTCTTGCGGATTGACTCACGACGAGCCATCTCAGCGTCTAGCTCTGCTTGGGTAGCATCTGAATCTGGAATAACCAGCTGCTGGCCTGGAAATATACTGTCAGCATTCTCGACTACCTGGTTTTTAAGAACGATACTCCCGCTTCGGAGATTGTATCGCTCGGCAATTCCGCCGAGTGTTTCTCCGTTTGCAACAACGTGAATACGCTGCTCCGGCTTAGGCACAATGTCGTCTCCGGTCTGCTGACCGCCGACAAACTGACCAGTGAACGCAATAGAAGAAAATCCAACCTTAGGATTTGGCTTAAGGCTTTCAGGGTTCAGGTAACTTGAAAGGGTAACGTAGGCGCGCTGACGCTCAGAATCTGAGAGCTGCACCTCTTGGTCTGCGAA
>CALBLZ010000026.1 GCA_937895715.1 uncultured Candidatus Berkelbacteria bacterium | reverse complement strand
ATTTCGGGGAGTACGAGATATCTCCGAGTTTGATTAGTCTTTCGCCCCTACCCACAGGTCATCCGAAAACTTTTCAACGTTTACCAGTTCGGTCCTCCATTCCGATATTATCGGAACTTCAACCTGCCCATGGGTAGATCACTCGGTTTCGCGTCTACCTCAACAAGCTCTCGCCCTGTTAAGACTCGCTTTCGCTTCGCCTTCGCCCCTGAAGGGCTTAAACTCGCTTGTCAAGGTAACTCGTAGGCTCATTATGCAAAAGGCACGCCGTCACTACACCGAAATGTAGCTCCGACCGCTTGTAGGCGTACGGTTTCAGGGTCTTTTCACTCCCCTTCTTGGGGTCCTTTTCACCTTTCCTTCACAGTACTACTTCGCTATCGGTCTCTCAGGAGTATTTAGCCTTAGCGGATGGTGCCGCCAGATTCAGACAGGATTTCTCCGGTCCCGCCCTACTCAGGATACCAACCCATTAATCAACCTTTCGTGTACGGGGCTTTCACCCTCTGCGGCGGCATCTTCCAAACACCTTCCACTTCGTTTGATTAACTTTTTGTCGGTCCTACAACCCCGACCTGCACGCAGATCGGTTTAGGCTTTTCCGCTTTCGCTCGCCACTACTTGCGGAATCACTATTGTTTTCTTCTCCTCCAGGTACTTAGATGTTTCAGTTCCCTGGGTTGTCTCCTCTTGCGAGGTACATGGTCTTCAACCATGCGGGTTTCCCCATTCGGACATCTACGGATTAACGGTCGTTTGCACCTCCCCGCAGCTTTTCGCAGCTTACCACGTCCTTCGTCGTCTCTGAGAGCCTAGGCATCCCCCGTACGCCCTTAAAAGCTTCCTGCTCTTGGATTTGATCCTTTTCAGAATCCAATCGCAGTTCCTCTTGCGCACTTGTTATCCTTTGCTTTTGCTTCTCGTCTTTTCTCTCCAGCCTTGTCAATGAACTTTTTTGAACCCGCCCTGATTGCTCAGAACTTCGTCATAGCCGAACGCTCGGATTCGAACCGATTCTTCAGGGCCTTATTCCC
>CALBLZ010000025.1 GCA_937895715.1 uncultured Candidatus Berkelbacteria bacterium | reverse complement strand
CTTTACGATGTCGGAGTCGCTTACCACAACTACCTCACGACTGGTTCCGCCGCTGGTCTTGGTGATCTGGGCGTAAAGTAGCGTGTTAGAGGGTGACGCAATTGTCGCGCCAACACCGTCAAGGTTGCCTTCTTCACCTACGGCAACTGCGGTGATAGCTACCTTTGCTTCGCCGTTAATCGGTACACCTCTTTTAAACTCGACACGAGGCACTGTAACGGGCGCATTAGTTATAAAGCTAACTCCGTTGGCAACAAGTCGAGCTCCTGCAGGGAGTTGTTGGGGTGTGTCCTCCTGGTTGTTGTAAATGGTGGCTGTACCAGTTGCCTGGGTACCGACACGGGCCTTGCCGGTTGCGGTGAACGGAACACTTCCTTCAGTTTCGGCTGTAAGCTCTTCAGCTGGGATAGTTAGGCTATCTGCACTGGTTTGAGACTGACTGACTTTAGCGGCAAAAGCCAGCTCTTTCTCCCACGATTCTGCCTTTACGGTAAGGGTAACGGTGCTCTTGGGGAAGAAAGCCAAGGCAGCACCGAGCCCAGCGAATATCACAACGGCTGGGATAGCAAACATAAGAACGCGGCGCAGTTTTGACATGCGAGGCCGTGGCGCTGGGCTACCGTTTGCTTCTACGGGGATGGCAGTGATTGGCTGTGGAGTAGGGCCGACTGGGGGAGAGGTTTCTTCTGGAACAGCTGGCACAGCTGCAGCGCTTGCTGTGGCAGGCTCGGCTGCCTCGGTTGCAATACTGCGACGTGTAATGGGTTGAGCTTCGGGCGCTCCGGCAGCAGGAACAGCAGTCTCAGTTGCTGGAGAGGAAGGTGGTTTCTCAGGAGAGAGAAGTTCACGGGGCACAAGCGGTTCCGTCGTAGCAGCTGCAACTGCGGCTGCGCCTGGTGCAACTGATGCGGCTGCCTCGGCAGCTTCTTCGGGGCCATCAGCATAGTAGCGGTGGATACGCACACCATTTACGATACTCGCCTCTTCTCCCTCTGCTGCCTCACCCTTGGCGGCTTGGGGGATTTCTTTTTCGGTATTGGCAACCGGGATTCCCAACTGAACAGCTAGGTTACGCCCGATCTTATCGGTAGTAACGAGTATTAGATCTTTTTGAGCGTCTTGGGCAGCTTTACGAGCGAGTTTAAGATTGACGATGCTCTGCAGAATAACGGAGCCCTTGGGAACAACGAGTGCAACAATTGGTTGTTGGGCGGCCTTAAGCTGCTCGATTACTGTTGTAATCTCGTCAGATGCGTCGACATAGAGTGTCTGAACATTCATGAGCGGAGCCCTCGGAGTAACTTATGCATGGTTTTACTTGAAACCGGCTCGTTGCCAATAAGGTCTAGGGCGATGTTGGCCAGTGCCATTGGGGTAACATCTTGGACACCAGTGAGCGCGCCAGTCTTATCGATAATATTGCTCACCTGATCAGGTTTAATGTACTGCACCTCGGGCTCTTTCGCAAACGGGAGCTTGTCGCGCCAGGACTTCTTTTCGAGCGCTTCTTTGAGGTCGGGCAGTAGACTACCTCCTCCACAAAGGTGAATTCGACTTGGGAGCAGTGGGTTGTCCTGGAAACGATCGGAAGAAGTGAACTCTTCGAGTGCGAGCTCTACACCTGATAGCCACACGGCAACATCGCCCTCGATTGCGTCGCGGATTTGCTTTGCCTCTTTTTCGGTGCAGGTTTCGTTTGAGTACGAAAGTTTGCGCGCTTCAGCATCCCGGAAGGGAAGCTTGAACTCACTAGCGATGCGTTTTGTAAATACGCGCCCGCCTAGGGCAAACATCTTGGTGCCCTCGAGCCCGCCGGAACGTACCACTGCGATATCGGTAGTTCCGCCACCTACATCAATGAAAATACTAGAAATATCACCAGAATCTTCGGCGCCAAAGCAGCGGGCAACGGCGTATGGCTCGGTGGCAATCGAAATAAGATCGAGATCGAGGCCGTCAACGATAGTTTGTAGGGCTCCCACGTGCACCGATGGTGCGTACGAGGTGTAGATGCTTACCTCTACCTCTTTACCCTGAAAGCTAATTGGATTTGTAACTGTGTAGCCATCGATTTTAACTCCAACGACGGCTGAGTGGACCAGTTGTACTTCGATTTCGGCGTAGCCCGTTTCCCAGGCAAGATCTTTACGGGATTTAACGAGCGTTTTCTTTTGTGCTTCACCGATAATCTCCCGTAGTTCGCCAGCAGTAATCTTGTGGCTCGGGGATTTGCGAGTGATGGTTGTGGTAGTGGTTGTTCCTTTAACTAGCTCGCCGGCAATCCCAACAATTACCTGGCTTGCCTCGCGGCCGGCCTGCTCGAAAGCTCGATCGACAGCCTTGGCGGCTGTAGCGATTACACCGCTGATGTCGGTTACGGCTCCACCGTGGATGTCGGAAAGGCGCTGTCGTTCACGGCCGCTACCGATAACAATCCCATGCTCTTCGACTACCTCAAATACCAGGGCTTTAACAAACTCGGTACCAATATCGAGCGAAAGTGCCACCGTGGTGTGGGGGTGTTTTCGAAAGAGACGCATGTGCCGATTATACCAGATGATGCGGCAAATATTTCAGAGTCTGCGTGGTATACTTTGCGTATGCAGACAGCGGGGGGGTTCCTTATAGGGGTAGGTGGGCAAGCAATTCTTGTTGCGGCTGGTTTTTTGTTAGGTGTGCTTTTCTTTGTGTTAGTGGTGGGCAGGGTTCTCAAAATACGGAACCAAAAGATTCTCAATGATAGTAAGGGGCAGTTTGTGGGCCTTGCTTCGCACTATTTGCTTACTCCAATCACAATCATTCAGACAGCAGTTGCGCGCTTGCAGGAAAGTGACTCTTCTATTCTGCCGGAAGAGCGCATGCGCCTGTACGATGCAATACAGCTGGGAGAACAGCGACTCTGGATTGTAGCTGAACAGCTGGTGCTGGTTAGTGAGCTTGATAGCAACAGCCTCAAGCTAAAGATTGTGGTGGCGGAGATCAATGAGCTTGTAACCAGTGCTATTGCCTCAATAGATGTGTTTGCTCGCAAGAAGGGTGTAAAGATCAATTTTCACACCAATAATGTTGAAGAGCTGCAGACGCGGATTGATGTGCGTCGCATGAAGCAGTCGATAATCGCTCTTTTAGATAATGCAATTAAGTTTAGTGCAGAGGGTGGTCAGATTCAGGTTACGCTTGCGTACGAGAACAGCTTCTATACGATTGAGATCGCAGATCAGGGGGTTGGAATGAATAGTGAAGTGATTGCTAAGCTCGGTGAAAAGTTTTACCGCGGCAGCGGCCTCTACAACTTCGACTACGAGGGAATTGGCCTGGGTCTTTACAGCGCAAATGCAATTATACGGATGCACCAAGGCACGATCACATTTCGCTCACAGCCAAGCCGCGGCACAGTAGTGACTATTCAGTTCCCGAATCTGTAGGCTTCTGCTAAGATCGGTGTATGTATTTAACCGGCGCTCAAATTCGCTCACGTTTTCTGGAGTTCTTCAAAAGCAAGGGTCATGCTATCCTTCCCTCTGCTTCGTTGGTTCCAGATAACGACCCTACCGTGCTGTTTACCACAGCCGGAATGCACCCGTTGGTGCCGTATTTACTCGGGCAGGCACACCCGCAGGGGCCACGCCTAGCCAGCTCTCAAAAATGCGTACGCACAGGAGATATCGAAGAAGTTGGCGACAATCGTCACCTTACATACTTCGAGATGCTCGGTAACTGGTCGCTGGGGGACTACTTTAAAAAAGAGTCGATTCACTGGAGCTTTCACTTCCTTACATCGAAGGACAAGGGGTTGGGCTTTGAACCTGAAAAGCTTTATGTAACCGTTTTTGCCGGCGACTCCGATGCGCCACAAGATGGTGAGTCTATCGGTATTTGGAAAGAAGTCTTTAAGTCCGTAGGCATTGATGCACTTGTAGATGTTCCACTATCTGAGGGTGGCCGGATTTTCACGATGCCAAAGGAAAGTAACTGGTGGGGCCCAGCTGGCCAGACTGGCCCTTGTGGCCCAGATACCGAGATTCACTACGACATTGCCAACGATGCTGCCCTAACTGATGCCAAAGGCATGCCAGATTTTGACTCAGGCCGCTTGGTAGAAATTTGGAACAACGTTTTCATGCAGTACAACAAGCAGGCAGATGGTAAATTCCGCCACCTGCACCAGCATGCAGTTGATACGGGGATGGGCTTAGAGCGCATTACGATGATTCTGCAGAATGTGCACACGCCATTCGAGACTGATCTGTTTATGCCGCTCATTGAGGTGATCCGCCAGTCACTGCCACTGCGAGACCACAACCCAGCTTCTGAGCGAATTGTTGCTGATCACATTCGTGCTGCTGTGGTGTTGATTAGTGACGGGGTGCTCCCAAGTAACAAAGATCGAGGCTACGTGCTTCGCCGCTTGATCCGCCGAGCTGTTATGCATGCCGCATCAAATTCGGGCACCGCGTGGATTCAGCCAGCAGTGCAGGCTGTGTCATCAATGTATAACGAGGCACTACCCGAAATAGCTCGACTACAGGTTCAAATAGTTCAATCGCTAAGTGAAGAGGTGGCTAAGTTTCAGCGCACGCTCGATAAGGGGTTGGTTGAGATCCAAAAGCGAGAGCGTCTCACCGGAAAAGAGGCGTTTGATCTCTACCAGAGCTACGGCTTTCCACTCGAGCTTACCAAGGAGTACGCCCAGAGTAAGGGAATTGTAATTAACGAAACTGAGTTCGAAGTTGAATTCAAGAAGCACCAAGATCTTTCCCGTACAGCTTCTGCCGGGCAATTTTCGAGTGGCTTGGCCGATCATTCCGACGCCACGGTGCGCTACCACACTGCAACACACCTCTTACACCAGGCACTTCGTAACATTCTCGGGCCAGAAGTGCAGCAGCGGGGAAGCAACCTTACCGCAGAGCGCTTACGCTTCGATTTCTCATGGCCTGAAAAACTTACGACTGAACAGATTCAGGCAGTTGAAACCGAGGTAAATGCGCAGATTAGGGCAGGGCTCGATGTTACTACCAAGGTGGTTACGCCAGATGCTGCTAAGGCCGAGGGTGCAATCGGACTCTTTGGCCACAAGTACGGCAGCTCGGTGAGCGTATACACGATCGGTCGCAGTGACGGTACCTTCTACAGCAAAGAAATCTGTACCGGCCCCCATGTGTCGAATACCAAGGACATGGGTGTGTTCAAAATCGCAAAAGAAGAGGCGGTGAGCGCGGGTGTGCGACGCATTAAAGCGGTGCTTAGCTAGCTCTTGTACTTCACCTGCAACATGGCAATACTAGATGCAATACTTGCTTACGGGCAGGTATGGTTGCCTCGGCAATCACCACTGGGGGATACCAGCACACAGGGGCCTGCCGGTGAGGTGCCCGAGTCTACTAAAGGAGGAAAGCGCTATTTGAATACGTTCAGAAGTCAGGTCAACTCGACCAACCAGCTCGCGATCGCCGCCAAGACGCTCCAGTAAGCCAAGGGGGCTGAACCAGCGTCATCACTACGACCTGCCGGTCTCCGTAATCGGAGGGGGCAGGTCATTCTAAATCCGCCACTATTTACTTTCAAAATCGGCTAGCGTACAACTAGTGTGAGCATAGAACTTCCTCCAGCGCAGCTGGAAACGCTCACCCAAAGGACCGTTGATGCTTGCATCTTCGGTCCTGACCTATTTACTGGGAATCCATCCAAAACCAGGCAGTTTTATTCAGGTTCGCCTACCTGTATGTCATTGACATTTTAGCGTTCATCGCTATACTCATGGCATTCAGACAGCAGCGCATAGCTGACTTTTTTCTTAAGAGAGCACCGCAGGGAGGGGATCACCTGTCTGACAAGGCTATGTCCCTTTGCTATACTGGCTCGGGCACAACCACTACATTGTTAACGTTATGAGCATGAAAGACATCTTACTCACAAAAGAAGGCATTGCTAAACTCAAGTCTGAGTTAAAGCAGCTTATTGATGTTGAGCGCAAAGATATCATCAAGAAGATTAAAGAAACGCGCGAATACGGCGATCTCTCCGAGAACGCTGAGTACGATGCTGCTCGTAATCAACAGTCAATTATCGAAGGTCGCATCGAAGAACTCGAAGCACTACTAAAAAAGGCGAAAGTTATTGATGAGGCTAAAGCGCAGGGCGAGCACGGCACTGTGGTTATAGGCTCTAAGGTAGAGGTAAGCCTCGATGGCGACAAGATGAACTTCATTCTTGTAAGCTCTGCTGAATCCGACCCTTCAAGTGGCCACATCTCCGTAGAGTCCCCACTCGGAAAAGCTCTCGTTGGCTCAAAGGTTGGCCAAAAGGTCGACGTTACCATCCCAGACGGGGGTACGGTCACCTACTCCATCGTAAAGATCAACTAAGCAAACCGGGCGGACATCAGTTCCGCCCTTTTGCTAGATAGGCTAAGATAGACTCATGCCTAATTTTGCCGACCTCGATCCATTTGCTGCCCGCCGCGCTAAGCTCGATGCCTTGCGCGCGAGTGGTATCGATCCATACCCAGCCCGCATACCCGAGCACGAGCAGGTTGCTGTTGTGCGCTCACAGGGTAACCATTTACAAGTCGACGATCGCCACGACGGCGGTGTTGCTACTGCCGGCCGTATAACTGCGCTTCGTGGACAGGGTGCACTTATTTTTGCCGACCTAGAAGATTCTACAGGTAAGATTCAGCTTATTTTTAAGCAAGATGTTCTGTCTCCAGAGCTGTTTGAGCGAATCGAGCTTCTCGATCTTGCTGATTTTGTGTGGGCGAGCGGTACGCTATTTGTGAGTCGCCGTGGTGAACTCACCATCGAAGTGCACGATTGGCAGGTTGTTAGCAAAACGCTTAGCCCTCTGCCTGATGCCTGGAAGGGCCTACAAGACCCGGAAGCCAAGCAGCGCCAGCGTTACCTCGACTTGCTGGTAAACGATGGGGTTCGCGCTCGTTTTGAAAAGCGCAGTCGCTTGGTGAGCTCACTACGAAGATTCATGAGTGATCATGGGTTCCTTGAAGCTGAGACTGCAGTGTTTGAGCACATCCCTGGGGGGGCGGACGCCGAGCCTTTTGTTACGCATCACAACGCCCTCGATACCGACTTTTACCTGCGCATCTCACTTGAGCTCCAGTTGAAGCGGCTAGTGGCGGGGGGATTCGATCGAGTGTTCGAAATTGGAAAGGTGTTCCGCAACGAGGGGATGAGCCCACAGCACCTGCAAGAGTTCACCATGTTCGAGTTTTACTGGGCGTATGCAGACTATGAGAAGGGCATGGACTTTGTGCAGAACATGTACCAGCAGGCCATTGAGGAAGTATACGACACACTGCAGATTGAGCGCGGTGATACTATGCTTGACTTCAGCGGTGAGTGGCCACGAGTTTCTTACGTAGAAGTAATCAAGCAGTATGCAGGCATTGACGTTATCGAAGCGTCAGACGACGAGCTTATCCAGAGCTGTTTGCACCACGGCCTCCGTACGGGTGGTGGCGAGCAAGGGGTTGCCACGGAGGAGAGTCTGCGCAAACTTGGTCGTGGTCGTCTGATTGATCTGTTATACAAAAAGACAACTCGACCACACCTTATTCAGCCTCAGTTCTTAGTTGATTTTCCTCTAGAATTTTCACCGCTGGCAAAAAAGAAAAGCTCAGATCCGCGCCTCACCGAGCGCTTTGTGGTGTTGATAGACGGCGCTGAAGTTGGCAATGCCTTTAGTGAGCTAAATGATCCTATCGATCAGCGCGTGCGCTTTGAAGAGCAAGAGAAGCTGCGTCTGGCGGGCGATCCAGAGGCGCAGCGGATGGATGAAGACTTCCTTACTGCTATGGAACACGGTATGCCACCAATGACAGGATTCGGCGTGAGCATTGACCGCCTGGTATTGATTCTTGCCGGGGTGGACTCAGTACGTGAAACCGTTCTTTTTCCAACAATGCGTCCCGAAAAGCAAGTATCGCATGACTGAGTGGGATCTGCTGCACGAGAAAGAGGTGTTCAAGGGGTTCCGCCGCGTAGTCCGCGAAACGTGGCGCTTACCCAACGGGCGGGAACATGACTTTGAAATAATTCGGGGCGCAAGTTTTGCGCTTAGCCTTGCGCTTACTGAGGATGGCCAGGTTATTGTTACGCAACAGTTTCGACCAGGTCCGCGTGAAATACTCTACGATTTGCCAGGCGGGCTTATTGATCCAGATGAAAACCCAATCGAGGCCGCTACACGTGAGTTACTCGAGGAGACAGGGTATGAGGCGGGAGAGGCGTTCTACTTAGGCTCAACGCAGAGCGGTGCTTACGCTTCTGCAATGCGACACGCACTCCTACTTACCGGTTGCCACAAAGTTGGCGAAGCACAACCTGAGGGGTCTGAGTCAATTGAGGTGGTGCTCATGTCTCTTGAAGATCTGACACCGATCATGTGCGAGGGGCACACCACCTGCCAGCTCGAGTATTTCAAAGGGTTACTGGCGCTCGGACGGGCCGATCTACTCAGCAGCTTCTTTAACAAGGTCGCGTAGGTACTTGCCGTACTCGGTCTTTCCAATGGTGTGGGCTCGCTCGAGTACCTCCTCGGCGGAGATGAACCCGTGTTGGAACGCGATCTCTTCTAAACAACCAATCTGGAGGCCCTGACGACGCTGGAGCGTCATGATGAAGTTAGATGCCTCGAGCATCGACTCATAGGTGCCGGTATCGAGCCAGGCAACACCGCGTGAAAGGGGTTTTACGGTTAATTCACCACGTTTCAGGTAGTAATTGTGTATTTCG
>CALBLZ010000024.1 GCA_937895715.1 uncultured Candidatus Berkelbacteria bacterium | reverse complement strand
AAAAGAAACCCCTTGCCCGAATCTCGCATGAATCCCTCCGATCATAGTGAAATCCTGAGCTTCCTCGAACAGGGGATTGCTAGCAAAACACCAGCTGAGCAGCTGCGTGTTGCCATTTTTGGAAAGAAAGGGAGCCTTACGTCGCTCATGCAGGATCTGCGCAACTTTTCTGATGCGGAGCGTATCGAACGAGCCAAGGTCCTCAACACACTTAAGAGCGAACTTACAGAAAAGCTTGAGGCGTACGAACAGCTATCATTCGAAGGAACAGGTCCTGCCGTCGACCTTACCGCACCCGCCCTTCCTTCGTCATTCGGTTCACTTCACCCCATTCACTCCATGATCGAAGAGATGGTCGGTATTTTTGCCGATCTTTCATTCGAAGTAGTAGAGGGGCCAGAACTTGTCTCCGATGAGGATAACTTTGAGAATCTCAACATCGGCAAAGATCACCCAGCCCGTGACAGCCACGACTCGTTTTACATCACCGATTCAATCCTGCTTCGTACCCAAACTACTGCCCAGCAGGTACTCGAAATGCACGCGCGCCACGCCCGAAAAGAGTTACCGATTCGTGTGGTAGTACCCGGTAAAACCTACCGACGCGAGTCAGATCAAACCCATGCCGCCATGTTTCATCAAATCGATGCAATTATGGTTGATACCGAGACAACCTTTGCTGATTTGCGAGGTGTGCTCGACTACTTCGTAAAGCGCCTCTTTGGCGACCAGGTAGAAACACGGTTCCGTCCCCACCACTTTCCGTTTACCGAACCCAGTGCTGAGGTAGACATTCGCTTTAAGAATGCCCAGGGTACCGGTAAACACACCGGATGGCTCGAGATGCTTGGTTGCGGCATGATCCACCCGAATGTTCTAAAGCGCGCCGGTCTCAACCCAAAAATCTACCGAGGGTGGGCATTCGGCACTTCAGTAGAACGGCCGATAATGATCCGCAAGCAGGTTCCAGATATCCGCCTCTTTACCCAAAACGACGTCCGCTTTCTCAAGCAATTTGATGCACTCCCACCATGCTAGTTAGCTATCGCTGGCTCCAAGAATACGTCACTACTACAACACCTCCGCTCGAACTAGGGGAGCGTTTCCGCATGACATCATCTGAGCTCGACGACTTCCGCGATTTTTCAGCAGAACTCGAGCATATTGTTGTTGGAAAAGTGCTATCTGTTGCAAAGCACCCCCAAGCAGACCGCCTACATGTAACAAAAATTTCAATCGGCTCTGCAGAAGTCCAAGTTGTGTGTGGAGGCACCAACCTACGCGAGGGTATGCATGTGCCGCTCGCCCTTCCGGGGTCAACCGTGCACCCACTTGGTGACGAGCCATTCTCGATTGGTGAAAGCACAATCCGAGGCGAGAAATCACAGGGGATGATCTGCGCCGTAACCGAGCTTGGTATTAACCTTCCTGTTACCAACCGCGATATCTGGGACCTCGACACTCTCGATATCCCTCTGCAAGCCGGGAAGCCGTTAGCTGAAGCACTTGGCCTCGACGATACACTGCTCCAGCTCGAAGTCACCCCAAACCGGCCAGACCTGCTATCACACTTCGGCCTAGCCCGTGAGGTTGCAGCCTTTGAGCACAAAAAGCTACGTGAGCCCGAAATTGCCGCCCAAAGTAACCGCAACCTACCTAATCCTGCCAAGATCTCCCTAGAGCCGTCAGCAGGCTGTGAGCGCTTTTCAACCGTGCTCTTTACCGTAACCAGTGTGATGCCATCACCATGGTGGATGCAGCGTCGACTTTTGCTCTGCAACATTCGACCAATCAATGCCATCGTAGACGTTACAAATTACGTAATGCTCGAATTAGGGCAACCACTTCACGCCTACGATGCAGACGCACTAGAAACAAAAGGAAGTATCACGTTCACCGTTCGTGCTGCAAAGGCAGGGGAAACGATCGAGCTTCTCGATGGCAGCACCCGCAACCTCCAACCAGGGGATGTAATCATCACCGATGGCACGGGCAACATCGTTGATCTGTGTGGAATTATGGGGGGTAAATCGAGTGCAATCACCACAAGCACCAAGCGCGTTCTTCTGGAGGCTGCCCATTTTGAGCCAGGACAGATTCGCCGCACATCACGTCGCCTTGGGCTGCGCTCCGAGGCGAGTAGCCGCTTTGAGAAAGGTGTTGATAGTGAGAACACCGTTACTGCCCTAAAGCGTGCCACCGAACTCTACCGCCTAATCGGCGTAGCTGAGGTGGCTTCTCATATTTCTGATGACCGAGCACACCAGCACCGCAGCGAAACTCCTCCAATCGAGCTCGACTTTGCCCACCTCCAAGATGTGCTCGGCGTTCGCATCCCTCCTCACGAAGCAAAGTTAATTCTACAGCAGCTGGGCTTTACCATACGATCAATTAGTAAGGCACGCTTAGTATGCGCCCCGCCAAGCTGGCGCCGAGATGTACGACTTACCGAAGACGTGATTGAGGAAGTGGGTCGCATTTGGGGCTTTGAGCGCATTCCTACGACGCTTCCGACTGGCGCCGTTAAAGCTCCAGCTCGAAACCACACCTTTGCGCTACGCAACCGCGTTCGCCTTGCTTTCTCGGCATTGGGTGGGACCGAAACGCTCCACGTGCCATTTACATCACCGGCGCGGTTAGCGCGGGCTGGTGTTAGTAGTTCAGCCGTCGCCCTTGCCAACCCACTTTCAAGCAACGATACCCACCTCATTCCAAGCCACCTGCCGCTCCTACTTGAAACTATGGCTGAGGTAAACACTGGCGAAGAAGAGCTTATTCTCTTCGAGGTTGGTCATGTATTCTCACCACCTCACACCGAGGAAGAACGAGTATCAATTCTCCTTCGCTCAGGAAAGTGGAACCACGAACAGCTAGTGAGCAAAGCTAAGCAATTTGTTGCAGCAGCTTCACAGGCAGCAGGTGTGACAGTAACGCCTGAGATACACGTTGTTTCTGAAAAGATTGTATCAGCGTTCAAGATTCGTCGCGGTCGCACTCTTGTTTTCTGCTCCTTCAGCTTTAGCGAGTTACTAAAACCTGCAGCGCAGTCATTCTTTACTCCGCTACCACCATTCCCAGTAACAACTCGTGATCACACCATTACGGTTGCGGAAACTACGCCTTGGTCCACCGTTGTAGAGATGATCGAAAAGAGCCGGCCGGCCACACTACTTAGCTGGGAGCACCTGGACACCTACCGTAGTAAAGAGCTTGGCAACGACAAGAAGTCACTCACCATGCGGTTCCGCTACAGCTCGCTAGAATCTACACTTACCGACGAAGAAATTACCCAGGCAACCTCAACTATCGAGCGCGCACTGCAACCGCTCAGCATATAAATGGAACGCCTACAAAAAATCATCGCCGCAGCTGGAGTAGCCTCTCGCCGTAAGGCAGAGGAGCTGATTCTTGCTGGTAAAGTCCGCGTGAACGGTCACACCGTAAAAGAGCTTGGGGCAAAAGCAGACCCGGCTAAGGATGTAATAATCGTCAACAACAAGCCACTCGAAAAGCCTGCCGTTGTTACCTACATGATGAATAAGCCACGCGGTGTAGTGTGCAGCTCTGTGCAGCAGCGGGAAGAAAAGATTGTACTTGATCTGCTCCCGCCCTTCCCACGAGTAAACCCCGTCGGCAGGCTCGACAAAGAGAGTGAGGGGATGCTCATTCTCAGTAATGATGGAGATTTAGCTGAAAAGCTTACCCACCCAAAGTACAAGCACCGAAAAACGTACACTGTTGAGTGTGCCTGGGATTCTGATGCCAAGCCGATCTCGATCGCTGAGCTTACCAGTAAACTCAAAGCAGGGGTAAGCCTAAAAGATGGCAAGCTTTCTATGGATGATGTCTCTGTAAAGCCCTACGCAACCGGTAAACTTACGATTACCCTTACCATTCACGAAGGTCGCAACCACGTTGTGCGCCGCGCTTGTTCAACCTTTGGGCTTACCGTTAAGCGCCTACGACGCATCGCTATCGGCAAACTTCCTCTTACCAAACTTGCACCGGGCCAGTACCGAGTACTAAGCGCAGCAGAAGTCGCCCTACTGCTAAAACCATGACCCGTCGCCAACTATTCTCACTACTTATTACCACAACCCTTGTGACCGCTGGGGGGTTCTTATTCT
>CALBLZ010000023.1 GCA_937895715.1 uncultured Candidatus Berkelbacteria bacterium | reverse complement strand
TCACAACAGACTAAACCAAAAGTATGCAGCAACTCTGCACGTCATGTACTATACCAAAAAAATCTTACAAACCAAAGAGGCTAGGGCGCGAAACTACGAGAAAGCCCAGGAGGATAATAAGAAACCCCCCAATCTTCCACGCAGTGTACGAACCAGCCACCCCAAACATCCGCTCAGCCCAGGCCATTGTGCCAAACGTGCGCACGAGCGGAAAGCTATACTTGATAGCGACGTACCCAAGACCGATGCAGATAAGGAGAACAAGGTATTGCATATCGCTAGTATACCAGGGCACAAAGGCCGTACAATACAGGTATGGATCAAGCGAGTCTGCGAATCGCCGTTTTTTCGATTGAGATAGTACTCGCTATCGGGCTGATTTTCTGGCTACGTGGGTCAGTTCGAGGTGTACCTGCTCCCTGGCCGCTTATATTCAAGGTGCTATTTTACGGAGCAATCTGCGCCCTTGTAAGTGCGTACGTCACAATAAAGTACTCCTTCAATATTATCGAGTTAGAAAAAACTAACCAGAGCGCGGTTCTCCAGTTTGGCAGCTGGATGGTGCTAGCAAACATTCTTGTTGGAGCTGTAGTAGAGGAACTAGCTAAGTACGTGGTAGGTGTTTTTGTACTTATCGACAACAAGAATATCCGACGAATGAGCGATGTAATAATTTACATGATTATCGTTGGGCTCGGCTTTGCTCTTATCGAAGACGCCCTGTATCTGCTTGAGCCGAGTGTAAACGCTTCCTACCGACTACTCAGCTTCTACCTACACGCCGGCACCACGGCAATCATGGGGTACAGCATGGGGCGCTTCCGCTACGGCCTGGCAGGCTACCGTGAAATGTTCCGTGCCCTCCTGGCAGCAATAAGCCTGCACGGCGCCTACAACCTTGCCACCCAAATTCAAAACCGCGACTACAGCCTGTACCTAATGATCGCTATTGCTGCCCTGATCAGCCTGCAAATCTTTATTCTGTTCCGAAAGACAGTCCGTGAGGAGTTCGAGCTAAACCAGCGCGATGTAGTAATTAAAAAACCGACCAGGCTACTAAACCTGGCCGGTAAACGCTAACGTAATCAGCGCTTAGTATTCCTCTGTCATGTAGTCAGTGCCGTCCGTATATGAACTATCGCTCATTGCGGTGACTCCAACCATGGCCATTATCGCCCCAAAAAAGAGGATAGCGAGTAAGAGGGATACACCAAACATGACTGCCCCCCATATTGTCCAAGCTCGCTGTGTCTGCTTGAACTGCTCGACACTCGCAAACGGACGGTTCTGCCAAGCCCACTCGTTTCCTTTAGCGCCGAGAACAAACGGCATAACTATGTTTGCGAACGGAATGAACGCAAGTAAGGAGATCCAGGTTCGGTGACCAATACCCCAAATCCAACTCAAGAAGAATGCTCCCCAGTTCCAGCCGTGTAGTTCAGCTGGGAGTGGTCCATTGCCACCTGGAACAAAGGTTGCTGCGTTCATATTTGCGGCAGCTGGCGCTGCGGTAGCAGCAGGTTGAACTGGTGGCACAGTAACGGCTGGAGCAGACTCAGGCATTGAAGTTGCAGGAGTAGGAGCAGCTTCCTCAGCCGCAGGGAGAGCCTGGGGCATTGCTGGCGCAGCTTCAGCTGCTGGCATAACTTCTGCTGCTGGAGTTTCTGTAGAAGCTTCTACAGGAGTCTCTGTTGGAGTCTCATTTGCTGGTTTTGTTGGCTCTTCCATAGGGAAAATTAAGGATGCTTTACCTTATTCTAGATTGATACCAGATAAGAGTAAAGTATAAAAACAAAAACCGGCAGAAAGCTGGTTCTTGTTTTGGTGGGCGCA
>CALBLZ010000022.1 GCA_937895715.1 uncultured Candidatus Berkelbacteria bacterium | reverse complement strand
CATTGCGATCGTAGCGCATTTGCACCTGCCCCGCCTGAGTGACCGTTTCTTTTGTAACCTTTCCGTAGAGCCGGTGTGCAGCTTCTACCATACCGAGCAGCTGCCGAGCATCTCCGCCGGTTAACTCAGATAGCCAGATAGCATCGTCTTTACTGATTTCTAACCCAGTTCGCTTGAGTAGCTCCAGCATTTCGGCTGGCGCCAGTGGCTGAAGCACGAACACTTGGCACCGTGAAAGCAGTGCACTTATCACTTCAAAGCTCGGGTTTTCGGTAGTGGCACCAATCAACAGCAGTGTTCCGTTTTCTACGTACGGCAGGAGAAAATCTTGCTGCGCCTTATTAAACCGATGAATCTCGTCTAGAAAGAGAATTGTAGGACGATCAGCAGTGCGTGCTGCTTCTATCACTTTTCGTACATCGTCTTTTCCAGCAGAAACGGCTGAAAGCTCATGTAGTTCGGCATGAATTGACTTGGCGTATATGCGCGCAATAGTAGTTTTACCCACCCCAGGCGGGCCCCAAAGGATAAATGAAAGGTGCTGTCGAGTTTCTGAAGCAACTCGAATAGGTTTACCCACACCAATTAAGTGTTGTTGGCCAACAACATCGTCAAGTGTGAGCGGCCTCAGGCGTGCTGCGAGTGGCTTTACCGATTGTTCACCGGCGAATATGCTCGGCTGGTCGGTACTTTGTTCGGATTTCTTTCGGGTCATATCAAAATGATACCAGACCCTGCCACCGGTGCAAACTATCTAACAGTGATTGTGAACCTTAGGCCAGGTCGAGCGCTCTCGGCGGAAATCTCCCACCCATGCGCTTCGATTATCTCGCGGACAATGGCGAGCCCAAGGCCCAGGCCTCCCTCTGAACGATTGCGTGATCGGTCAACCCGGTAGAAGCGCTCAAAGAGGTGCGGCAGAGCCTCTGGTGGCACCCCTTTTCCGTTGTCAGAAACCTCAATGACCTTTCCGTCAAATTTTAGTGAGAGTTCACTCGCACCTGAGTACCTTACTGCATTCATGATTACGTTAGAAAGCACCTGCTCGATAAGGTTCTTATCAGCAGAAATGGCACTCTTTTCGTCAGCTTCAATTATCACCGATATTTTTGCTGCAGTTAGTTGGGTAGCAAGATCAGCTACCGCCCCCTCGAATAAGTTCTTTACCTGTAAACTGGTGCGCTTGAGTGAGGCCGTACGGTTCCGTAACCGGGTATACTCTTGCAACCGGTCAATTAGATCTGTAAGACGATCGACTTGTTTGAGAAGTAAATCAACACGAGCCGCCTCGAGTGGGATAAGCCCGTCGCGCATACCCTCTAGCTGTACCTGCAGTGAGGTGACGGGAGTCTTAAGCTCATGTGAGGTGTCCGATATTAAATTCTGACGCAGCTCCTCAGCACGCTCGAGTTCTCGCGCAAGTTCGTTAAACTCTCCAACCACTTCATCGAACTCAGCGATTCCTGTTTGTTCAACTTCACTTTTGAAGTTGCGATTCTTGAGGCGAGAGATTGCTTTCTGCAGCTTTTTTAGCGGCTTGCTAATCATTTCGCGAGCAATCGCAGCCCCTAAGAGTAGCGAAAGTCCAATACCAACTAACGTAATCCAAACTAGGGCGCTGCGAAACCTTTGATTAAAGTAGTCCTGCGGCGAGCCTGATTTCCCGTGCCCTATTCTGTTCTGAGCCGGTTCTGCCGGAGTGATGATTACTCCACCAAACCCTGTGTCCAATCTGAACTCTTGGATAGTATTCTGGAATGTATCTCTCCCCTGCCGTGTTACGACAAAACTCAGCGCCAAGAGTAGCGCTGTGGTAGTAAAAGCAAAGATAAAGGCGACACGCAGTGAGGTGCTAATTGGCTTCTGTCTCATACAACAAACTTATACCCACTACCGATAACCGTTTGCAGATGCTCTGCAGCCGGCCCCAGCGTGTGGCGGATAGCTTTAACGTGCGCATCAATAACGCGATCAAACACATTAACCGCATCTTCACCGTACACACGATCGAGGATCTCATCACGTGAGAATATCTTGTCAGGATTACTTGCCAGAAGGTGCAGGATCTTAAATGGTAGCGTGGTAAGCTGCTGCTTTTCACCTGCAACCGTGACGGTGTAGGCGTCTGGATTAATCGTTACATCGCCAAAGTGCAGCGTATCGCTTGACCCAACTCGCCGTAGAAGAGAAGTAACGCGCGCCACCAGCACAGACGGTGAGAACGGTTTCTTAAGGTAATCATCTGCCCCAATTTGTAGGCCAGATATCTCGTCAATTTCTTCAACACGTGCGGTCACCATGATAATTGGCACGCTGGTGTCTGTTTTACGAATTTGCTTACAGACTTCGCGACCATCTAGCCCCGGCAAGTTTAAATCGAGTGAAATCGCATCAGGTTGATGCTCCCTCCATAGCTCCAGCGCCTCTTGCCCATCTGTCGCCTCTAGCACAGCAAAGCCAGCCTTTTCTAGGTACAGGCGTTCAACTTCGCGGATGGCGTCTTCGTCCTCAACAATTAGAATCGTTTGCATTGTGGTTAGGGTAGCAGATTTGTGAAAGAGTTTCCTGTTTACCTACTACTCTAGAAGCCGGACATAGAAGCATGCACAGGAACGGCAACCAGAACAATGTACGCGAGCGGAAGTACAACCAAGAGTACGCGCTTCCAGAAAGATCGGGGCATTGTCCTCCTTGTTTATGTGGATGCCGGGTGAAGCGGGATCACCCAGCAAGGTAAGTCTGCGCCACTGGCGTGAAACGTGTGTGAAGTTACAGAATGACCGCACCGTCGTGAGACTGTGCGGTCATTAACAGTTGAGATCTCGGCAACGATAGTCGCTTTGATACTCGTCCGATGAGTAGTAGCACCGGCCAAGGTACTCGATTATCTCTAATTCAGTAGAATGGCCATCGCGCCCGATGTGCTCGTCAACCATATGGATAAAATCCTCAGGCTCAAGAAAGTGCAGGTTTACCCAGAGCAACCGGTACTCCCACCTGATCACACCAAGCGTATGGTGGGACAAGAAGTGGCCGAGTGCGCGGTAGTAGTTCGAATAGCACGCGGCGCGTAACATCTCCTGGAGAACTTCGGGGAAATCGTCACCCTCTTCAATTATCGTGCGAACCCCCTGAAAGAGCCGCTCTACTTCTTTCCTGCTAAGCGCTCTGCTACCTAGCAAGGCTAGGCAAATCTGCGCCTCCCGTACTAGATCTTCTCTCTGCAAAAGGTTCACCTCCTAATAAAACTCTAGCACTGATATACCCCTTCTGCTAGGATCGCTCTACGGAGGAATGAATCGGATGAATCGTACTTTTAGATTGCTCGCCACTGCCGCTCTCGCACTTGTCACTGTGGTGGCCTTGGCCAACCCTATCCCAGCTGGTGCTGCCACCCCCCCACCACAGACCGCGGCGCCTGCCCGGGGAGAAT
>CALBLZ010000021.1 GCA_937895715.1 uncultured Candidatus Berkelbacteria bacterium | reverse complement strand
TGAATACGTTCCCGGGCCTTGTACACACCGCCCGTCACGTCATGGGAGTTGGTAACACCTGAAGCCGGTGAGCTAACCGCAAGGAGGCAGCTGTCGAAGGTGGGGCCGGTGACTGGGACGAAGTCGTAACAAGGTAGCTGTAGCGGAAGCTGCGGCTGGATCACCTCCTTTCTAGGGAGTATCAACCTGCCGAGGATGGCAACCCCATCCTTGGGTGGTTCACTCTCTGGTCACGTTCAGAGCTGTCCCGTACAGCCTGGACAAGCTCAAGCAAGCTTTTCCTGTCACTTTTTAGTTGTTAATGGCGTTTCCCAGGGCCTGTAGCTCAGTCGGTTAGAGCACTGTGCTGATAACGCAGGGGTCAGTGGTTCGAATCCACTCAGGCCCACTGATTAGCGATTAGGCCGGTAGTGTAGAGTTTGTGTCACGAAGTATGATCCATTCAACCTCGGTAGCCCAGTAAGTACCCTTCGATAGCATATAGCACGCGTCGTCACGACTCGGCTATAGGCCGGGTCGTTTTATGTCTCTGGGTCTTTGGTCCTTGATCTCTGTCTTCGCCAAGAGCGAAGGCGGAGATCAGCGACGAAAGTTGCTGAACAGGTTGCTACCTTAACAACCGAATAGAATGCGTTGTTTCGATTTCTGCCGTCTCACGTAGAAAGCTACTAAGGGCGTACGGTGGATGCCTTGGCGCCATGAGCCGATGAAGGGCGTGGACAACTGCGATAAGCCTCGGGAAGCCGTTGTCAGGCGTTATATCCGAGGATGCCCGAATGGGGAAACCCACCCAGGGGAATGCCTGGGTATCCTTTGGCTGAACACATAGGCCTTAGGAAGGGAACCGAGGGAACTGAAACATCTAAGTACCTCGAGGAAAAGAGATTATTCCCTGAGTAGTGGCGAGCGAAAAGGGAAAAGCCTAAACCTGTGCTGCGTGATAGGTCGTAGCCGTTGCAGCACAGGGGTTGTAAGACACAGCCGAGATCGCTGCGAAGATCTCAAAGAGTTACCAATCTAACTTCTAGTTGAACAGAACTGGAACGGCTGGGCATAGCGGGTGACACCCCCGTAAACGAAAGAAGTTAGACTCTTATTGTGTTCTTGAGTACCGCGGAGCACGCTAATTCTGCGGGAAGCTGGGAAGTCCACTTTCCAAGGCTAAATACTCTTGGCGACCGATAGTGAACCAGTACCGTGAGGGAAAGGTGAAAAGCACCCCTGTGCGGGGAGTGAAATAGAACCTGAAACCGTATGCCTACAAGCAGTGGGAGCACTATGGCCTTCGGGCAATGTGTGACCGCGTGCCTTTTGGAGAATGAGCCGGCGAGTTACTCTTTGTGGCAAGGTTAAGCCAGCAACAGGCGGAGCCGTAGCGAAAGCGAGTCTGAATAGGGCGTTTAGTCGCAAGGAGTAGACCCGAAACCAGGTGATCTACCCATGGCCAGGGTGAAGCGAGAGTAATGTCTCGTGGAGGCCCGAACTCACTAATGTTGCAAAATTAGGGGATGAGCTGTGGGTAGCGGTGAAATGCCAAACGAACCTGGAGATAGCTGGTTCTCCCCGAAATAGCTTTAGGGCTAGCGTCACGTGTTTAGTATCGGAGGTAGAGCACTGATTCGGCTAGGGGGCATGTCGCTTACCAAACCGTATCAAACTCCGAATGCCGATACTCCAAGCGTGGCAGTCGGACTACGAATAATGAGATCCGTGGTCGAGAGGGAAAGAGCCCAGACCGCCAGCTAAGGTCCTCAAGTTAAAGCTAAGTGGGAAAGGATGTGGAGTTACTCAGACATCCAGGAGGTTGGCTTAGAAGCAGCCACCCTTTAAAGAGTGCGTAATAGCTCACTGGTCTAGTGATTCTGCGCCGAAAATGTAACGGGGCTCAAGCTTTACACCGAAGCTGCGGGTTCGATCTTTGATCGAGCAGTAGGGGAGCGTTCTGTAGGAGATACAAGTCGGACCGTAAGGACCGGTTGCGGCCTACAGAAGTGCGAATGCCGGCATGAGTAGCGCAAGATGCGTGAGAAACGTATCCCCCGTAAGTCTAAGGTTTCCGACGGAAGGTTAATCCGCGTCGGGTTAGTCGGGCCTAAGGTGAGGCCGAAAGGCGTAGCCGATGGACAACAGGTTAATATTCCTGTACCACGTTGGGTTGTTTGAGCGATGGGGTGACGCAGAAGGGTAGACCAGCCGGTTATTGGATTCCGGTGCCAAGCCCGTAGGCTTCGAGGATGGTAGGAAAATCCGCCGTCCGAGCTGAGGGGTGATGGGGAAGTCCCTAGGACGTAAACTGGTTGAGCCCATGCTGCCGAGAAAAGCCTCTAGTTAGACCCGCGTGCCCGTACCGCAAACCGACACTGGTAGACGGGTAGAGAATACCAAGGGGATCGGGAGAACCCTCGTTAAGGAACTAGGCAAAATAGATCCGTAACTTCGGGAGAAGGATCACCGCGGTAGGGTGAGGTAACTAGCTTGCCAAGCCCGAGGCGGTCGCAGTGAAATGGCCCTATCGACTGTTTAACAAAAACACAGGTCTCTGCGAACTCGAAAGAGGACGTATAGGGGCTGACACCTGCCCAGTGCCGGAAGGTTAAAGGGAGGGGTTAGGCGCAAGCCGAAGCTCTGAACTGAAGCCCCGGTGAACGGCGGCCGTAACTATAACGGTCCTAAGGTAGCG
>CALBLZ010000020.1 GCA_937895715.1 uncultured Candidatus Berkelbacteria bacterium | reverse complement strand
GGGGTGTTTGATTTGCTGGGGATTGTGGCTACAGCGGCACCCAACAGATCACGATCAGCTGCATTTTTTATCATTGACCAGTATCGGTTGCCTGCAATTTCTCCTGTTTCGTAGTCAGACTGCATTCTTGCAACCTCGGTATCACTCAGAAAGTTGAAAGATACTTGGGCAATTGCCGCCAGAGCGCGCTCTTTCACTAGTCGCTCATTGAGCTCTTCTCGGGTAATTGCAAGGTTGTTTCCTGCATATACACCGAGTAGCAAGCCGATAACAAATACCGAAAGGAGTCGTAAAAAGAGGCTGTGTCGTTCAGTCACGGGTCGCTGGGTGCTGCGAATATAGCGAACGATGCGACGGTGAGGTGAGTGCATAGAGTACCTAAATTGTATCACACCTACAGGGTGGTACAGATCAGGCAGGCGTATCTGCAAGTCGAGAGATAGTAGTAATTATTCCGACGTACTTGGCCCTGTTCCGTACCTCCAATATGCGCAGTCGACTTTCTACAAACGCTAAATCTCATTGACAAAATCAGATTAAACGGGTACTGTGTCGGCAGATTTGGTGGACGTTTGACATCCCATTTCGAGGCATAGATTATGAAGGAACCTGTTGTTGTAGTCCCCGTTTTTCAACGGGTTTGCGCGTGGATTGCTATCCTCGCTCTCTCAGTCATTCCGTGGCTCATATGCGATGCATGTGGTGGAAACGCCCTGCAGCCAAATGATGCCTACCTACTTATTGCGGGGAAGATGTTCGGCCCACTACTGGGAATAACCTACTTTCTCGCGTATTCCCAGCATACGTCGCCTGTAGTACAGCGCCGTGTCGTCATCATGCAGACCGCGCTCTTACTCAGCGCGTTCACCGTGTTCATTACCCTCTGGCACCTTAGGCAAGTGAGTGCTGGCAAGCTAGATTTTTGCCCGTACTGTTGGGCTTTCTGGTCTGCTGTCGCAGTGTTACTCGTTGAACATGTGTACCGTACGGAGTCAAAAACCGTGATGGTCTGGATGGTTGCCTGCTGCCTGAGTACCGGCCTTCTGCTAGTTCCTGGGTACAAGGCAACGTGGGGTCGGGTGTACGCGGCGATTATCCTGCCGCAGCCCTCGTACGGCTTGCGAGCAGGAGTTTACGCACCGGATATAGCGCAGCGCCCTACCAATGGAATTTTCGTCCTTTGGTCAAACTGCCCCCCGTGTCGGGAGGATAGTAAAAAGGAACTTCGTGCCGTTGTGGAAGAACTGTCCTACCAAAAGCTGCCAGTTACCGTAGTCGCCGTAGCGGGCATGTACGAGGCAGCAGACGTTGAAGGAGTATTGCCTGGCTTGCCCATTGTAGAGGTAGGGCGAGATCTAGGTGAGCGTGTGTATCGCTCTTACAATATTCCGCTCAAGACGTACCCATATGTAGTTGTGGTCCGCGGGGGGCGCATCTCGTCTCTTAGTCGCTTCTGCGACGGAGAAAAGCGCCGCTAGCAGCTAACCCAAGCTGCACAATTGCCAGCCTGCGCCTAACGGTGCTGGCTGGCTTTTTTATACTTGAAAAGGGGTTGCAATTTCTGTTGCTGGGGTGTCACACACTGCATACTATAGCTATAAGCACATTGACAAATCCCTCAAAAGAGGGTACTGTCTCGGCAGATTCGGTTAGCCCTTAACAACCCGTTAGCTAACTGTGTATCTCCGTTCATTTTCCGCGTGCTCCCGTTTGTTTGGTGGTACGTGCGAGCTCATCGTAGTTCCTGCAGCGGATTCCCGTTAGCAGGACCAGACCTCAGACCGTGGAGGTCCAAATCTAGTGAATAGAAACAAAAACACACTCTTAGTGCCCTTGTTGGCGCTTCTGATTCTGCCTGTGTTCGCACAGCCACAACTTTCCGAAGGCATAGGTGATGTAGCTCTTGCGAAAGACTGCGTTGCCAAAACCGACGCATGTTTCCCCGTCGGGGGCTGCGTCCCGGTTCTCGGGGGATCGCGCTGGTACGGCAAAGAGAACCGCGAGGCATGTGTGGCCGGCGGCAAAAACTGCTACGACACAAAGTGCTACGTGGTTGAGTACGCGCCGAGCAAAAAGTGCACAGGAGACCACGAGATCATTTCCTCGAACTCCCGTGCATGCGGTAAGAAGCCGTACAAAGTCACTCCAATCCCCGTGACAACGCGGTAAGCCTCGGCTGTACCGCATGACTCCAGGCCATCAACTTCGGTTGGTGGCCTTCCCACATGAATTATGAAGAAACATGCTTTTTCATTAGTTGAGGTGCTCATAGTTGTGGCAATCGTTGCCATACTGGCTGGGCTAGCCTTTTCTAGCTTCGGGCGGGTGCAGAAGGCGGCGAAGGTCACAAGCTGCCTGAGCAACCTCTCCCAGCTAGGTGCTGCATCGCTGCTGTACTGCAGTGATAACGACGACCAGCTGCCACCCTACCTACTTCACCAGCCCTCGGAGCTGGCGGTAGATAAGGGAGAGCAGCCGGCCATACAGGCCGAACAGCGGCCAGCCGAGTGGAAGGCGGCGCTCATGCCGTACGTGAAGGATGACCATATCTTCTATTGCCCGCTCGACACGGCGCACTGGAATGGTCTGCCCCACCCCAAAGCGGACAAGGACGTAATCCGGCCCGGCCACACAGAAGACATCCGATGGAAAGAGACTACCTACCAAACCTGGTGGGGGCTCGGCCAGAAGGGTTACTCTGATGGCGCTGGTGGGCTTAGGATTCACTCTGTTAAGGACATGTCCAACACCATGTACTTGAGTGATCCATTCTTCCCAAAAGCTACCGTTGCACCGGGAGAGTATCCATTCTTCTCCCTGCACGGGGTCGACAACTTGGAGGTTAACGTGCTCTACCTTGACGGCCACGTCAAGCGAACACGGCTCGACCAGTAGTGGTAGCCCACAACCTAAAGCCCCTCATTGGCTCAGCCAATGGGGGGCTTCCTGCATGTAACGCAAAAGGCGCTTCCTCAGTGAGGGAGCGCCTTTATGAGTTCGGGGATGATTACCCGGACCAGCGTGATGCTGGCCATTAGGCACGGAACGATCGTTCCGATTAAAGCGACGAGTTTTGCCCTACCGGTGCTGAGCGTATACCCGCGCTTCCAAGAGAAGAAGACGAAGGTGTTAACAGCAATCTGTAGTAAGCCGGCTAGCAGGTTCATTCCTGCGAAAAGCTGGACGATGTTCGCTAGGACGAAAAGGGTTGCCCCCATCAATCCAGAAACGACCATCAAGATGCGCGCAATCAGAAGATCTTTGTTCATGGTCGTCCGGAGATGAGGCAATCCTCACTCGCCTATCAAAGCGGCGGTACTATACCATAAAACCCCTTCTTTGTCAATCTGGTAGGGCAGTTGGGAGTAAAGCTTGCAGACTTTTGCACAAAAGAAAAAGAGCCGCGCGAAACGCTGCGGCCCATTGGGAGGAGGATCTACATCTCTTTGTCCTTGTTCACACTTCAGTGAACTTGAAAAAGACTATACCATGTTCTCACACAAATGTCAATACCCCCTGCTAACTCAGGCATTTTTGCAGGCATTGGGCGTAGCCGCTCAGCTCTGTAGGCTTTTGAGAATTTGCTGAATGTTTTCGCCAAATTTGACTGCCGCTAAGAAAATGGCCCCCTCTCGAACGAGGAACAATACTAA
>CALBLZ010000019.1 GCA_937895715.1 uncultured Candidatus Berkelbacteria bacterium | reverse complement strand
GTGTCTTTTGTGAGGAAAACCATAGGACTCGAACCATCAGAAACAGGCTCCCAGACAAAAGAAGAACAGCCTTCGGAGAAAGCTGTTCTTCTTGGTGGACAATACTGGACTCGAACCAGTGACCTCTACAATGTCAATGTAGCGCTCTAACCACCTGAGCTAATTGTCCGCGTATCCGGCACAAGCACCACATGCTCTGCCGAAATCTACTCCGGTACCATACCAAAAAACCTAAGCCTACTCAACCAGCTTATCCGCAATCTTTTGGTACCCAGCGTCGTTCGGGTGAAACTTATCTTCAGCAAGCAGCCCGGAATCTTGGGTTAGGTTAGCTTCGGTAAACGCATAGAAATCAAAGAGCGTAACACCTCCGTACTTCGCCACTTCTTGGGCGATTATCGCGTTGAGCTCCTTGGTGCGAGCATCTGCGGCCGCTTTGTTTTGCTCCGGAACCGCTGGTGTAGCCGATAGTTTGGCAATATTAAATACCGTAACCTTACCACCCGATGCTGCCACTGCGGTCATAATCTCCTGAAACTGCTGTCGGAATGTTGCAGGTTGTGTTTGGCGGGTAACATCATTGGCACCGATAATCAGGTACACTGTACCCACCTGCACCGCGGCCAACCGTGGCAACTGCTCTGATACAACCTGTGAAGCTACCGCTCCAGCCGTACCGAAGTTCCACAACTTAAGGCCTGAATCGTTCTTTTGAGCTTGTTCGTATAAAAGATAACTTAATGTTTTCTTGGCCGACGAAGCGCCGACACCTTGGGCTAGACTATCACCAAGTACCACTTGCGACTTGCCCAAAAGCTGATCTTCTACCTTTGCATCACCTAGCGAAGCGCTTCCTGCATCAAAACTAAGCAAAAGGGTGGTGGTGAGAATTCCCACGGCCGCGGCCATTGCAAAGACACCAACCAGCAACACGTCACCAAATCGACTCCCAGTACTTACGAATTTTTTACGCATGGTTCCCCTTTCGACGGATGTCTGCAATCTTACCGTCACGCATGGTAATTATGGTGTTACAGCGCTCGGCAACTTCTAGGTTGTGAGTTACAAGAATAATGGTCTGGCCCCGATCACGATTCAGTGCAACCAGCAGGTCCATAATTTTTCCAGCATTCACTGTATCTAATTCACCGGTTGGCTCGTCGCCTAAAATAATGGTTGGATTGTTAACCAGGGCGCGAGCAATCGCCACGCGCTGCTGCTGGCCACCGGAAAGCTGATTTGGGAAATTGTGTAACCGATCCCCTAACCCAACATCTTCGAGAATCTTCGTTGCTTTTGCAAGCGATTCACGTCGTGAGTTGCCGGTGTACACCGCCGCCTCGGCAACGTTTTCCACAGCGGTGAGTGTCGATAGCAGGTTAAAGCCTTGGAAAATAAAGCCAATCTCGCGTGCTCGAATACGCGGCAACTGCTTGCGTGGTGCTTTCTCAACAATCACGTCACCAATAGTCAGAGATCCCTTTTGGGCTTTGTCGAGCACACCAAGAATGTGCATGAGGGTAGATTTGCCGGAGCCTGATGGTCCAATGATCGCAACAAGATCTCCTGTCGCAACCTCAAAACTTACCCCATCGAGGGCACGAACTTCGTTCTCTTTGCCGGTGTTGTAGTATTTAGCAAGGTTTGTGGCAATAATTGCTGGTTTCATTATCGCTCCCGATTTAAGGCATCAATTGGCAACATGCGGGCAGCTTTAATGGCTGGCCCCAAACCTGCTAGCATCGCAAGAACAACCGAGAAGCCGTACGAACCAACTAGGAGTCGTGGTGTTACCTGGAACAGGGCACTGCCGTTTGTTGCAGTCCGAAGGTTAATGTACTGAATAAGCAGCTCTCCAAAGAACAGACCCATCAGGCCGCCCAACAGACCAATCACCGCTGCTTCTGCCAGAAAATCTCGTAGCACCCTACCGTCTGAAGCGCCGATTGCTTTGCGAATACCGATCTCTCGGGTGCGCTCTGCCACCGCCATCACCATGGTGTTAATAACAGACAAGCTACCAATCAGAAGTGCGATGAGTGCAGCACCAAACACGATGGTGTTGAAGAGACGAGCGCTTTCCTGCACCTGAGCCCGGAACGTATCTGGATCGAGCGCCTTCACATTGCCCACAGCCTGGTTGATGTCTTTAGCAAGCTGTGTTGGATCTACACCCTCAGCCACAAACACAGTAATTTGCGAGGCCAAATCGGTAACCGGAGCATTGTCAGTAGATGGGTTTGCTGTAGCCCGCTTGTACAGCAGCTGCGCGTCGGCCAGTGGCATCACGGCCGCAGTATCGTTGATGGTAAAGTTTTTCTCGTACACACCAACAATAATGAAGGTACTGCCCGAGATAATGGTTGTTTCGCCAATCTTTACGCCAAGCTGCTTCTGCAAATCCTCACCCAATACCGCCACACCGCGCTCACCAGTACGAAAATCGCGCCCAGCTCGGATTGCAAGTGGCCGAGGATCGTTGGCGTTTGCAGCTGCATCGCGCCCAATTATAAAGGGAGGCTGGCCAAATGAAGCACCACTGCGGTTTGCGTCTGGAAAGAGCGTGACAATCTCTGGGTAGGCGGCTCGAACACCGGGAACAGCACGGATATCTCCTAGCTTATCCAGCTTTATTGGGTCAGCTACCCGAAAGAGGTTCCCCGAGTTACTCCCCTCCTGTACCAAAATGCGGCTTGAGTAGTACTCAATACCGCCATTCACAATTAAGTTGATACGTTCAGCCAAAGCACCAACCACCACTAAGGCAAAAATACCAATGGCGATACCTAACGCCGTTAGAATAGAGCGACTTGGTCGGCGAACAATACTACGAAAGATTTGCATGGAGACTAGTCTTCTTTAGCGGCAACAAATTTTGCTGAAATGGAGATACGACGCTTGTCACCCTTGCTGTCGGTGTACTCGAGCGTATTGTTCTTCATAAAGTAGGCGAGAAGTTCATCAGCTAGGAGCTTCTTGGTTTCTTTAATATCTGCTGCGAGTTCTTTCATATCTTCAACTAGCTTGCGGTTGCCCGGTTCGTTCATGAGCGCCTCTTTAGCAAGGTTGAAACGCTTCTTGGCGTCTTTTGACTTTTCTTCGAGTTCATCAAGTTCGCCATCACCTTTAATGCCATCATCGAGCATTTCCTTTTTGGTCTTGTACTCCTGCTCTGCCTTCTCTAGAAGTGAGAGTCGCTTTTCGATATCTGCTTGTGCCATTGCTACGCGTTACTAGTTTGTTTTTTAAGTGTAGCAGATGGTTGACAGGTTAGGAAAAGAGAAGCCGGCTCTCGATTAAAAGCCGGCTTGCTCCTGTAAGAAATCGTAATGCAGGCGCTTAATCGGCGGAAATCTCGAGCTTGTGGGTTTTTGGCTTTTCTTCTACCTGCTTTGGCAACGAAACAAGCAGGATGCCATGCTCCATTTTTGCCTCAGCTTTTTCTGCCTGAACCTGAGCCGGCAATGATACCGTGCGGCTAAAGCTCTGGGTGGCAAACTCACGGCGGAAGTAGTGCCGACCGTCTTCTTTAGTTTCTTCTTTCTTGTGGCCAGCAATGGTCATGAAGCCGTCACCAACCTCGAGTGAGAGGTCTTCTTTT
>CALBLZ010000018.1 GCA_937895715.1 uncultured Candidatus Berkelbacteria bacterium | reverse complement strand
CCTGTTGCAGGCGCGGCGACGAGAGTCGGACGTTCTGCGACCCAGTCCGGCGCGCCTCGCGTTGCGAGCGCAAGACAGGTCCGAAACCCAGCGCGAACCGCAGGAACTACCTCCAAGAAGCCGGCGGCAAAGCTGCCGCCTGCCACAGGCAAGAAGTTCCCGAAGGCTAGCGGTGTTACCTACGACTTCGGTCGTTGGTTCCATAGCTCCCCTTGGGCTTGGATCGCCTTCCTGGTTCTCGGCGGACTTGCGCTTGTTGCCTGGGTGTACAGCGTGCAACGCGCCACCCACGAACTACCAACCAAACCCCTCCTTCGCAAGAAGGCGGGCTAGAGGCCGACAGCCACGCTGCCGCGCCCCATAAATACGAAAGTCCTCACTGTCTAACGACGGTGGGGACTTTTGCTGTAAATAAACCCGTTCACAGGTGTTTACAGTCGTCATCAATCAGACGTACAATAAAGAAAAGCCCTAAATCTAACTCATGGACCAAGCTGCCGCACCAGCTCCTGCCAAGATCCCGTTTCTCGTGGATTTTGTTGACCGTCTGTATGTCGAAAAGTCCTTCGGGGATGTCGACCAAGAACTAGCTACGCAAATCAAGGAAGACCTCTACGATGACGCTAAGGATGCGCTCGACAATGCGCTCGTTAACGCTATTCCAGACGAGCTCCTCGAAGAGTATGAGGCAATCCTGAATAATGGCGACACTAATCAAGCTGCTGCCTTTATGCAGGAGCATGTTCCAGCGTATCCCGAAGTTATTCAGCAGTCGTTAGTCCTTTTCCGCCACGGCTACTTAATGGAGGCGGTTCTTTAATTCACCGGCAATGTCAGAAAAAATCCCTGTAGGAACGTTTGCGGGTGCAAGCACTCCTCCCAAAGAGGCTGCTGCTCCCGCATCGTATGATTATCAGATTGCGGCGGTTGATGTAACCGATACTGTCGAAAAGCAGGTTGTTGATACCGCAGAATCGCGTCTAACCCGTGAAAAATCCGAGCAAAAGGGCTTGCGCGGCATTTTTACACGTATGAAAGACGGACTTACGCTCGAGTACCGTCGTCACAAGGAGCGCGGCAAGGTTAAGCAAGAGATGCTCGGAAGTGGGGACGTGTACGCCGACAACCGCACAAGCGACGAATCGCGCACAGGTGGCGCTAAAAAGGCAATTATCGAACGTTTCACCGCTGATGCGAGCGCTGAAATGGTCGAAACGGGCCGAGGTGAGAGTCGCGAAATCCTCAATACTCCAGAGTGGGAGGCCTTCAATCAGCAGATTAAGGGCGATATTATCGATTTCGTTAACCAAGATTTTGGCAATGCAGATGAGGAGAAAGAAGCGCTCAACCAAATGCAGCAAGACGTGGTTAAAGGAGCATTTGGCAATGTAAGCGATGACGAGCGCGCCTACCTACTCAACTACGCGAGCAATCTTGGTGAAGTTGCAAAATCAATCCGTGCTCAGTTCCGCCACGAAGACGGTACGGTAAACGCTGCAGAACTCCAAAAAATTAATATTGAAATGATTCGCGGTGTGCAAAAGCAGGCAGTTCGCACTGAGCTGCAAGCCCGCACCTTCGAAAAGGTGCTCACCAAGCTCAAATCGGTTCCCGTGCTTGGCCAGCTACTTGAAACAACAGGTGGTCTTGCTGGGTATGCTATTGCATACCAAGGTGTGAAGAGTATCGCCACAGGAGCTACAAGAACAGCCCTTGGCCTTTCAGGTATTGTGGGTGGAATTGCTGTTGGTAGTACCTTGGCAGCAATCCGTGCTGGGTATGAAATGAAAGTTAAGCGCTTCGACACCATGCGCCAAATGGCACAGGGCAAAGAAGTTGGAGCAAATGCCCCAGAGCGCGAGAAGTTTGCTGCCGTTTCGTACAACATGGTGCGCGCAACCGATCTTACGCAGAACATTATTACCTCACTTGGTGAGCTTAACCGTGATGAGGCAGGGAATGTGATTCAGGACGAGAAGTATGAGTGTACTATGGCTCACCTCACCGAGATGCAAGCGCGTCTCCGGTTAAGCCAGCAGCGAGGCATCGACCTTATTGGGTACTCTGCCACCGAAAATGCTGAACGAGAGAATACCGATCTGTTTAAGCTTCGTGCGGTTGCTAAACAGACACTTGGTGCAGCCTTCGATAAAACTGTGTTCGATGCTGCAGTGGCTGAGCGTATGACTCAGCTGGTTGGCTCAAAAACTGAAGATGGCTCAATCGAAAACCAGGATGCCAAGTTTAACAGCATGCGTCGTAAGCGAATGGTGCAGGCGGCTGGATTTGCAGGTGTTGGCGCACTCCTTCTTGGTGGTGCTGCTCAAGAGGTTAGCTCGCACTTTAATCCGTCACTTAATGGGCTTGCAGAGGATATTAAGCCGGCAGCAGGTTCAGGCGATACACCACTCCGGGCGCTCTTCTCTCAAGCGGCAGATGGTCATGTTGGAACTCATATCGACACAATTCCGAGTACAAATGTACAGCTCACACTTCCTCAGGGTGTAGAC
>CALBLZ010000017.1 GCA_937895715.1 uncultured Candidatus Berkelbacteria bacterium | reverse complement strand
GCCAGGGCCGGAGCATTCCCCCAGATCACCAGCACGAGGTAAATCACCACAGCAATAATCAGACTCAGCCCCACCTTCTTACGCATAGAGTCGGATTGCCCCATTCTAGGTAAAGAAGCGAATCGAGATAATTATCAACAGCCAGATCAGCACGCTTACTACAAGCGGGAAGTCCTCGGTTAGCACTCGGCTCGGATCGCCGCCGCGCTCTCGACTATAGAGTATGTGTAGGTAGCGAAACACCACAAAGGTAACCGGTAGAATGGTGAGTAAAATTAAGTCACCGCCGTATACTCGTTGGGTTTGCGGATCGATTGTATAGAGCGCGTAACTCAGCACGCTAATTCCAGAGGTAATACCCAGTAACTGATTTAAGTACTCAGGCGAATACCCCGCAAGCACGGCACGGTGGTTAACCGAGGCACCACCAAGTAAATCGATCTCATGCTTTCGCTTACCAAACGCCATAAAGAGCGCAATAAAGAACGTACAGATAAGAATCCAGTGTGACACCCGAATATCAGTTGCAGCACCACCCGCCAGAATACGAATTACAAACCCTGCGGCCAGTACCATTACATCAAGAATAAGCACCCGCTTAAGGCTAATGGTGTACAAAATTGTGAGCAGCATGTAGCCAAGCAGCACCAAGAGAGACTGTAGGCTTAATGTAAACGAGATATACAGGCCAACCGCGGCAAGCACAGCAGCACTAACCTGCGCTACAGGAATAGAGACAGCGCCGCTGGCGAGAGGGCGGTTCTTTTTTTTAGGGTGGTGGCGATCCGTTTCAATATCACGCAAATCGTTGATGATGTATATCGCGCTAGCTCCAAAACAAAACGCCACGAACATAGTTATGCCGCGCGCAATTATATCGGCCTCGTAGTTGAACGCAAACCAAATCGGGGCAAGTACGAGCAGGTTTTTTACCCACTGCCGCGGTCGCAACAGTATGAACCATGACTGGAGTGAGTCCATGCTAGGCCTTAGGCTTAATTACTACATCTACAATACCGTATTCCTTGGCTTGATCGGCACTCATGTAGTAATCGCGGTCGGTGTCCTTTTCAACCTTTTCGAGCTTCTGACCCGTGTGGTGAACAAGAATCTGGTTTAGATTATCCCGGGTTCGCAAAATCTCTTCGGCGTGAATCTTTATATCGCTAGCCTGACCCTCAGCACCGCCCATTACTTGGTGAATCATCACGCGCGCATGGGGTAGGGCACTGCGCTTGCCCTTAGCACCAGATGCCAGTAGCACTGCCGCCATACTTGCCGCCATACCAAAACAGATGGTCTGCACATCAGGCTTGATGTAGTGCATGGTGTCGTAAATCGAAAGACCAGCGTCTACGGAACCACCTGGGCTGTTGATGTACAGCTGAATGTCTTTCTTATCGTCTTCACTTGCCAGAAAAAGCAGCTGCGCGTTAACCAAGTTGGCAACATCAGCATCGATTGGACCACCGAGAAAGATAATGCGGTCCTTGAGCAGTCGGGAGTAGATATCGTAGGCCCGCTCACCGTACTGTGTTTTTTCGAGAACAGTTGGAATCAGGTACGACATAGGGGAGTTACTTAGTGGCGTATTCAATCAGCATATCTACCGCTTTGCGCATGGCACCTTCTTCGGTAGTTAGCCCCTCGAGCTCGGCAACCTTGGAGATAACGAGGCCAATCTGCACATTCTTGCGTGACTGCTCCTTGATTTGCTCCATCAGGTGTTCTGGGACAGGAGCACCACTGAGGTTGAGCCCCATACGCTGCTTTGTTTCTTCAATGAGGCGAATTTCTTCTTGAGCAACGAGCGCTTCAGGAGTTTCAAATTTAGCCTGCTTGAGAACTTCTTCAACAACCAGCTCTTCAAGCTTTTGCTTCTGCTCACCTTCGCGCTCCATTTGGAGGCTGGCGCTAATCGCCTTCTCGAGCTCTTCCATAGTCTTGTGCCCGAGGTTGCCTGCAAATTCAGGATTCAGATCGGGGAGCATCATGTCTTTAAATTCGTGGAGCACCACGGTGAACTCTGCTTTTTTATTGCGGAATGATTCTACCTGGTAGTCTTTCGGGAACTTAAGCGAGAAAGTGCGAGACTCCCCTTTCGTCATTCCAATCATTTCGTCTTCGAAGCCTGGAATGAGCGTGCCGTCCCCAATAATAAGCGCGTGGTGTTTGCTGGCCATATCGTCGCGCTTTACCCCTTCGAGAGCACCTTCAAAGCCAATATCTGCCCACATGCCCTTAGCGAGCTTGCCACCTTCCGCAACTTCTTTAAGCTCGGCACGCTGCTTGCGCAGGTATGCGATTACTTCGTCGACATCTTTTTGTGTAACATCGATGACTTTTGGTGCCTTTACTGAGATTCTTTTGTGATCCTTAAGCTGAACGTCTGGTAGCACGTCTACTTCGGCAGACACTTCCCCTACTACAACGTCGAGGTCTGCATCATCGCTTGGGGCAACGTACGACTCAAGGGTAACCTTTGGCTGAGAAACCGGAGTAAGGCTCTGAGACTTTAACGCAAGAAAATATGCCGCATTAATAGCGCGATCTAAGGCCCCGGCCTCTACGCGTTCTCGGCCAATTTCGGATAGAACCTTAGCAGCTGGCGCCTTGCCTGGGCGAAATCCTTGGATTTTGAGCCCTTTGGAGGCTTCTGCCAGTTCGTACTCAAACGCTGGTCGGAACTCGGCAACAGTAATCGGGAACGTCAGCTTTACACGGCTATTTGGCAGCTTCTGGAGCTTGACTTCGCCGGACATACTTTGTGCTTTCATTTGCAGTCTGAGATTAGAGAATTGAACTACTCTAGTAGGCTACCATATTTACAGGTTCAGCTCAATCTGCTAATTTCGGGAGAACCAAAAGTTATCACCGCTGGATGTGGTGCACTGATTTTTGGGGTCTGTATGGCCATTGGGCTGTACACGTTTCGAGGAAACCATGAACAGATCTGCGAAACTGGGCGCCTGCCCATCCGAAGCACTCGCCAAACTTCTGGTAGCACCCCTGACGTGCTCCCCCGACCTCACCAACGGAGAGAGTTTCTCCATTGACCAACACCGCGTAGCATTTCGACTGGACGAACGTCAGGGGCACGTTGGCGGCATCACCGTGCAGGAGATGTACCGACAAGTGATTCCAGAAATCATCTCCTACGTCCTTCAGCACCACCAGGCTGAGCCTGGGCTGGACCACGACACCATCCGAAGTCTCGGGAAACCTGCTAAGGGTTACAATGCATGGAACCCCCTATGCAACAGCCCGGTCGACCTGCACTTCGGGTACGACGAGCCTCGCACACATCGCGACCGAGACATCCGATTCGCTTTCCACATCAGGAAGGAGGACGGGAACACCACCGTCATGGTGTACGACATCCCCCACAATCTGGCCTACCCGGCCGCAGAACGTGAGGCCACGGCCAACGACAAGTCGGCCCCCGCCGGCAATCTTGCGCTCGCCGGCGCCCGCACCTAGGCACCTCGAAACACCGAAACCGCAAAGCCCCCCGACAGGATCGTCGAGGGGCTTAGCACCTCGAAACACCGAAACCGCAAAGCCCCCCGACAGGATCGTCGAGGGGCTT
>CALBLZ010000016.1 GCA_937895715.1 uncultured Candidatus Berkelbacteria bacterium | reverse complement strand
CAGCCCCAGGATGCGATGAGCCGACATCGAGGTGCCAAACCACGCCGTCGATATGGACTCTTGGGCGTGATAAGCCTGTTATCCCCGGGGTAGCTTTTATCCGATAAGCGACGGCCCTTCCACTCGGCACCGCCGGATCACTAGCTCCGTGTTTCCACTCTGCTCGACATGTTCGTCTCGCAGTCAAGCTCCCTTATGCGCTTGCACTCTGCGCCTGATTCCCGACCAGGCTGAGGGAACCTTTGAACGCCTCCGTTACTCTTTAGGAGGCAACCGCCCCAGTCAAACTGCCTACCAGACGCTGTTCCTGAAGTGGATTACACTCCAGGTTAGATTTCCAGCCCGTCCAGCGTGGTATCCCAACAACGGCTCCGATACAACTTGCGTCGCACCATCATAGCCTCCCACGTATCCTGTACAGAACGAACCAAAAATCAACATCAAGCTACAGTAAAGCTCCACGGGGTCTTTCCGTCTTGCTGCGGGTAACCTGCATCTTCACAGGTAATGCAATTTCGCCGGGCCCCTTCTCGAGACAGTGCTCAAGTCGTTACTCCATTCGTGCGGGTCGGAACTTACCCGACAAGGAATTTCGCTACCTTAGGACCGTTATAGTTACGGCCGCCGTTTACTGGCGCTTCGGTTTAAGCCTTCGGGTTACCCCTGAGCCCTCCCCTTAACGTTCCAGCACCGGGCAGGAGTCAGCCCCTATACGTCGCCTTGCGGCTTTGCAGAGACCTGTGTTTTTGTTAAACAGTCGCTTGAGCCCTTTCACTGCGACCTCCGAAAGCTTACAGAGTAAATCTTTCACCATCAGAGGCACCCCTTTTCCCTAGGTTACGGGGCTAATTTGCCGAGTTCCTTAAGAAGGCTTCACCCGCCGCCTTAGTATTTTCTACTTGCCCACCAGTGTCGGTTTCAATACGGGCACGACAACTCTACCTAGAAGTTTTTCTCGGCAGCGTAGACACATGCAGTTCCCTACTTAGTTCGGTCCTCATCACCTCTCGAGCTTAAGCTGGAACGGATTTGCCTATCCCAGCACCCTACAGGCTTGACGCGGCACAACCACACGCCGCTAGCACTATCTTTCTGCGTCACTCCATTGATCAAACAAGTTGCCGTGGGGCCGGAATCTTAACCGGCTGTCCATCATCTACGTCTCTCGACCTCGACTTAGGTCCCGCCTAACCCTGGGTGGAAAACCCTGGCCCAGGAAATCTTAGGCTTTCGGCGGAGATGATTCTCACATCTCTTTACGCTACTCATGCCGGCATTCGCACTTCTGATACCTCCACCGCTTCTCACGATACGGCTTCACAGGCGTACAGAACGCTCCCCTACCGCTAGATAAATCTAGCCCGTTGCTTCGGTATTCAGCTTGAGCCCCGCTACATTTTCGGCGCCAGAAAACATCGACCAGTGAGCTATTACGCACTCTTTCAAGGGTGGCTGCTTCTAAGCCAACCTCCTGGCTGTCTAAGTAACTCCACATCCTTTCCCA
>CALBLZ010000015.1 GCA_937895715.1 uncultured Candidatus Berkelbacteria bacterium | reverse complement strand
CAAGTCCGTTTGTTGGGCTTGGTTCGTCTAAGCTTTACCAAGAGCTTCCTTTGGTCGCTTTGGTAAATCAAGTCTCACACAAGCCTATCAATCCGGGCTTTTCACTACAATCGGGGCTAGGGTAGCAGAAGTAAAAAGAAGTTTCAGGTTTCAACCAATATCAATTGATTACCAAACCCATCCGTTCCAATCCATTATAGCGAAGCTATTAAAATCTGTTCAAATCCACGTTTTGCTTCAGCAAATCCGTCCAATTTGCGTTTCCCTGGCAAGTTTTCAAAAGCATCGTTCCTTAATTTCTTAATGGCAAAATCCATATTGTATCATTCATTATTCTGTGTTTTCGGTGTTTTCTGTGAGAACTTCAGTCTGAAACTTTAAACTTTAAACCTGAAACAAAAAAACTTTTTTTTATTTCCGCCTCACAACCAAGGAGTTAAAAAAAAAGGTTTAAAAAGAGGGTAAAAAAGATTTGGAAAGGCGAAAAAGAGTATTACTTTTGCACCCGCAATAAAGGCGACGTTCTAAAAGAAGAAGAAGTTAAAAAAAATCTTGAGAAAGATTTGGTGTGAGAGGCAAAAGAGTATTATCTTTGCCCTCCGCAAACGACAAAAACAATGTAGTGACAAGTCGAGACTTGTCATGAAAAAAGGCAAAAAAAGAAAAAAAATATTTTTTTTTCGAAAAGCTTGCCTAATCAAAAAGAAGTTGTACTTTTGCACCCGCTTTGAGAGACAAGCGAACAAAAATAAGAAGAAAACGTTCATAGACATATTGGATTGACAGCACGATTATATCGGTAGGGACAACTCGAGAGTTGTCCAGAAAATAGAATCGAAAAAAAAGAGAGAGTAAGGTTAATCGAGAGATTAAGAAAAAGACTAGTAAACTTTGTCTAAAACATAGCTAAGTAATTAGCGAAAAACATACGATGAAGAGTTTGATCCTGGCTCAGGATGAACGCTAGCGGCAGGCCTAACACATGCAAGTCGAGGGGTATTAGGAGCTTGCTCCTAAGAGACCGGCGCACGGGTGCGTAACGCGTATGCAATCTGCCTTGTACAGGGGAATAGCCCAGAGAAATTTGGATTAATGCCCCATAGTATAGTGAGTCGGCATCGACTTATTATTAAAGATTTATCGGTACAAGATGAGCATGCGTCCCATTAGTTAGTTGGTAAGGTAACGGCTTACCAAGACGATGATGGGTAGGGGTCCTGAGAGGGAGATCCCCCACACTGGTACTGAGACACGGACCAGACTCCTACGGGAGGCAGCAGTGAGGAATATTGGGCAATGGGCGGAAGCCTGACCCAGCCATGCCGCGTGCAGGAAGACGGTCCTATGGATTGTAAACTGCTTTTATACGGGAAGAAACACTCCCTCGTGAGGGAGCTTGACGGTACCGTAAGAATAAGGATCGGCTAACTCCGTGCCAGCAGCCGCGGTAATACGGAGGATCCAAGCGTTATCCGGAATCATTGGGTTTAAAGGGTCCGTAGGCGGCCTTATAAGTCAGTGGTGAAATCCCATCGCTCAACGATGGAACTGCCATTGATACTGTAGGGCTTGAATTATTGTGAAGTAACTAGAATATGTAGTGTAGCGGTGAAATGCTTAGATATTACATGGAATACCAATTGCGAAGGCAGGTTACTAACAATATATTGACGCTGATGGACGAAAGCGTGGGGAGCGAACAGGATTAGATACCCTGGTAGTCCACGCCGTAAACGATGATCACTCGTCATTGGCGATATACGGTCAGTGACCTAGCGAAAGCGTTAAGTGATCCACCTGGGGAGTACGATCGCAAGATTGAAACTCAAAGGAATTGACGGGGGCCCGCACAAGCGGTGGAGCATGTGGTTTAATTCGATGATACGCGAGGAACCTTACCAAGGCTTAAATGTAGAGTGACAGTTCTGGAAACGGGATTTTCTTCGGACACTTTACAAGGTGCTGCATGGTTGTCGTCAGCTCGTGCCGTGAGGTGTCAGGTTAAGTCCTATAACGAGCGCAACCCCTGTTGTTAGTTGCCAGCGAGTGATGTCGGGAACTCTAGCAAGACTGCCGGTGCAAACCGTGAGGAAGGTGGGGATGACGTCAAATCATCACGGCCCTTACGCCTTGGGCTACACACGTGCTACAATGGCCGGTACAGAGAGCAGCCACTGGGTGACCAGGAGCGAATCTACAAAGCCGGTCACAGTTCGGATCGGAGTCTGCAACTCGACTCCGTGAAGCTGGAATCGCTAGTAATCGGATATCAGCCATGATCCGGTGAATACGTTCCCGGGCCTTGTACACACCGCCCGTCAAGCCATGGAAGCTGGGGGTACCTGAAGTCGGTGACCGCAAGGAGCTGCCTAGGGTAAAACTAGTAACTGGGGCTAAGTCGTAACAAGGTAGCCGTACCGGAAGGTGCGGCTGGAACACCTCCTTTCTAGAGACAAAAAGAAGAAGAACATCTTAGATTAGTCAGATAGATTAATATTACTCTCGCTGTTAATTCAAATAATACAATTAAGCAAAAAATACAGAGTCTCGTAGCTCAGCTGGTTAGAGTACTACACTGATAATGTAGGGGTCCCCAGTTCGAGTCTGGGCGGGACTACTATTTTGAGCTTAAAGGAAATTCTGGAGGTTGGCTAACCGTTTAAGTTACTGTTAACTGATAACTGTTAACTAATCATTGAAAAACGGGGGATTAGCTCAGCTGGCTAGAGCGCCTGCCTTGCACGCAGGAGGTCATCGGTTCGACTCCGATATTCTCCACTGTTCGCTACGGCGAAAAAAGTTCATTGACATATTGAGATAAAACATTTAAAAAGTAGAAAACACGTATGGTCGTAATTCATTACGATTATATAATAATATTGTAGAGCCGTAACATAGTTATGGTTTTATAGAAAGGTCTTGTTATGAAAATAGCAAGGCGGCACATAAGCAAAATAAGGGCGTATGGGGGATGCCTAGGCTCTCAGAGGCGATGAAGGGCGTGATAAGCTGCGAAAAGCTACGGGTATTGGCACACACGATATAATCCGTAGATACCCGAATGGGGCAACCCAATGCATTGAAGATGCATTACACCGATAGGTGAGCAAACCCGCTGAACTGAAACATCTAAGTAGGCGGAGGAGAAGAAAACAAAAGTGATTCCGTAAGTAGTGGCGAGCGAACGCGGATTAGCCCAAACCAAGGATGTTACGGCATATTTGGGGTTGTAGGACCACGAGATTTCTTGCTAATTGAATTAGAATTACCTGGAAAGGTAAGCCAAAGAGGGTGATAGCCCCGTATAAGTAAGAGAGGATAAGGATAGTGGTATCCTGAGTAGGGCGGGGCACGTGAAACCCTGTCTGAATTTGGCGGGACCATCCGCTAAGGCTAAATACTCCTGAGAGACCGATAGTGAACCAGTACTGTGAAGGAAAGGTGAAAAGAACCGTGAATAACGGAGTGAAATAGATCCTGAAACCATACGCTTACAAGCGGTCGGAGCAGCATAAGCTGTGACGGCGTGCCTTTTGCATAATGAGCCTACGAGTTAACGTTGCCGGCAAGGTTAAGTGATTCAGTCACGGATCCGTAGCGAAAGCGAGTCTGAATAGGGCGAATTAGTCGGTAGTGTTAGACGCGAAACCGTGTGATCTACCCATGGGCAGGATGAAGCTGTGGTAACACATAGTGGAGGTCCGAACCGGTTGACGTTGAAAAGTCTTCGGATGACCTGTGGGTAGGGGTGAAAGGCCAATCAAACTCGGAAATAGCTCGTACTCCCCGAAATGCATTTAGGTGCAGCGCTGATCGTAAAGTTATATAGAGGTAGAGCTACTGATTGGATGCGGGGGCTTCACCGCCTACCAATTCCTGACAAACTCCGAATGCTATATAATGTTTATCAGCAGTGAGGGCTTGGGTGCTAAGGTCCAAGTCCGAGAGGGAAAGAACCCAGACCATCAGCTAAGGTCCCCAAATATATGCTAAGTTGAAAAAACGAGGTTTGTCTGCCCAGACAGCTAGGATGTTGGCTTGGAAGCAGCCATTCATTTAAAGAGTGCGTAACAGCTCACTAGTCGAGCGGACGAGCATGGATAATAATCGGGCATAAGCATATTACCGAAGCTATGGATTTGTAGTAATACAAGTGGTAGGGGAGCATTCTAACATCGCGGAAGGTGTAGCGTGAGCTATGCTGGAGAGGTTAGAAAAGAAAATGTAGGCATAAGTAACGATAATGCGGGCGAGAAACCCGCACACCGAAAGACTAAGGTTTCCGCAGCTATGCTAATCAGCTGCGGGTTAGTCGGGACCTAAGGCGCACCCGAAAGGGGAAGTCGATGGCCAACGGGTTAATATTCCCGTACTACTTATTGTTGTGATGGAGTGACGCAGTGGTGAAAGTACCGCGGACTGACGGAAGTGTCCGTTGAAGGTTGTAGCTATATTCTAGATAGGCAAATCCGTTTAGAATGGCAAAGACTGATAGTACTCGGAGTCTTCGGACAAAGAGATAGTGTACCTAAAGGCTGCCAAGAAAAGCTTCTAAACTTAGATAATAAGTACCCGTACCGTAAACCGACACAGGTAGTCGAGGAGAGAATCCTAAGGTGCTCGAGAGATTCATGGCTAAGGAATTAGGCAAAATAGACCTGTAACTTCGGGAGAAAGGTCGCCAGCAGCAATGCTGGCCGCAGTGAAAAGGTCCAGGCGACTGTTTATCAAAAACACAGGGCTCTGCCAAATCGTAAGATGAAGTATAGGGCCTGACACCTGCCCGGTGCTGGAAGGTTAAGAGGAGATGTTATCAGCAATGAGAAGCATTGAATTGAAGCCCCAGTAAACGGCGGCCGTAACTATAACGGTCCTAAGGTAGCGAAATTCCTTGTCGGGTAAGTTCCGACCTGCACGAATGGTGTAACGATCTGGACACTGTCTCAGCCATGAGCTCGGTGAAATTGTAGTATCGGTGAAGATGCCGATTACCCGCAGTGGGACGAAAAGACCCTGTGCACCTTTACTATAGCTTAGTATTGGTCTTGGATAAGTGATGTGTAGGATAGGTGGGAGACTGTGAAGTGGCGTCGCTAGGCGTTGTGGAGTCATTGTTGAAATACCACCCTTTGCTTATCTGAGGTCTAACCCGCCATTGGCGGGGACATTGCTTGGTGGGTAGTTTGACTGGGGTGGTCGCCTCCAAAAGAGTAACGGAGGCTTCTAAAGGTTCCCTCAGTACGGTTGGTAACCGTGCGCAGAGTGCAATGGCATAAGGGTGCTTGACTGTGAGACCAACAAGTCGATCAGGTACGAAAGTAGAGCATAGTGATCCGGTGGTTCCGCATGGAAGGGCCATCGCTCAAAGGATAAAAGGTACGCTGGGGATAACAGGCTGATCTCCCCCAAGAGCTCATATCGACGGGGAGGTTTGGCACCTCGATGTCGGCTCGTCACATCCTGGGGCTGGAGAAGGTCCCAAGGGTTGGGCTGTTCGCCCATTAAAGTGGCACGCGAGCTGGGTTCAGAACGTCGTGAGACAGTTCGGTCTCTATCTACTGCGGGCGTTAGAAATTTGAGTGGATCTGATTCTAGTACGAGAGGACCGAATTGGACTGACCGCTGGTGTATCTGTTGTTCCGCCAGGAGCACCGCAGAGTAGCTACGTCGGGAAGGGATAAGCGCTGAAAGCATATAAGCGCGAAACCCACCACAAGATGAGATTTCTTTAAAGGGTCGTGGAAGATGACCACGTTGATAGGCTATAGATGTAAAGGCAGTAATGTCATAGTCGAGTAGTACTAATAACCCGTAAGCTTATGTGAATAAAGTTCCCCCGATTACGATCGGGGGAGAAAAACTTTTCTACGAAATTAATTTTTATCTCAGTATGTTAAAATATTTTCTCGTTGCATTAACGAGAGTAATTAGTGACAAGTAATTAGTAATTAGTCATCTGACTAATCACCAATCACTAAGAACTAATCACTAAAATTTAAGGTGGTTATTGCGGCGGGGCTCACCTCTTCCCATTCCGAACAGAGAAGTTAAGCCCGCCTGCGCAGATGGTACTGCATTTTGTGGGAGAGTATGTCGCCGCCTTCTTTTAGAAACCTTTCATGGAAACATGAAGGGTTTTTTGTTTTTATATATTTTTACCACTTACAAGGTTGCGGGTTATGAGTTGCGGGTTGAGGGTTTTGCCATAAAGTAATCTATTTTTTATTTTCTCCACAACTTTTTATCTTGAGCCGTAAAAAAGGCATAAAGTTTAGGTTACGGGTTCGAGGGAAACAGAGATAATATATTTTCTCACAGAATACACAGAATACACAGAAATGGAATTGCTCTAGGCAATGTTTGATTTATTTTGCCACTAGGAGAGAAAGGAATTATGCTAGGGATGATTAAGAGTAAGAATTAAAACTATTGACAGTTATTTTTATAGAACTATTTTTTAAAATGATTTGATACACTGTACTGCGTGAGGGATAGTAGCGGAAAGCCCACAGAGAGGAGGCACGACGAACGAGGACTTGCAGCGGATAGCCCGACCCTTGTGGTCACGCCCAAATTATAATTAAGTATTTGTTTCTAAGTCTTTTATATAATCTTCATGTTCATAAAAGAAATACTCAAAAGATTCCATTTTTTTTTTAATTAAGTTGAAAATTGTATTCCAAGTGGATTTGTTATTGATGCTGATGTTATCAATTTCAACCCAAATACGGCTAATAATTTTTCCGTTTTCTAGTTGGAAGTTTTTTTCGAAGTTAGCATCTGGTAAATAGTTTTCTAAAAGGATGGTTTTAAGCGATTCTATTTTTTCAAAATAAATTTTACGATGTTCTTCATCTTTAGGTTCTATATCAAGAGAAACGATTGCTTTTTTATTGTCAGCGTTAAATTTAAACGTTACATCTTTTAATTTGGTGTTATAGAGTAACCACTTTCTAGGGTACTCCTGAGCGAAAGTAATCCAAAATTCACGTTTTATTTTTTGTGCTTCTTCTTTGCTGAACATTATTCAATGTTTTTGGCTTTAATTTTAATGTTAAAAAGTGGATATTCACCTTCATCTGTTTTTTGTTGAGCTATTTCATCTAAAACATCAAACCCTTTGGTTATTTTTCCAAAAACGGTATGTTCACCATCCAAATGATGTGCTCCACCTTTATTTTGTACAAAGTAAAATTCAAATGGATTACTTACTTTATCAGGATTGTTTTCCCATGATCTTGCTGAGGCAAGTGCACCGTAGTGATGTTTTAATGTTTTGTTGAATTCAGCAGGGATAAAATACTTTCCAATATTTTTCCTTTCTTTTTGAGTAATAGTTTCATCTGAATTTCCACCTTGAACAATAAAATTTTTTACTACTCGATGAAAATAGGTTGTATTGAAGTAATTCTTTTTTACTAAATAAATAAAATTGGCTCGATGCAAAGGAGTTTCATTATATAATTCTATTTCAATATTACCATAAGAACATTCAATTTGCACTTTTTTTTCTTGATTATGTTCTCCATACCAAGTTAAAAAATCAACAACATTATCATCAGTAATTACAATCGTATTTAAATCATATTTGGGTTTTGGAGCATCATCCTTTGCTTTAATTGTTTTATTTTTTTGTTCTAAACTTTTTTCTGTTGTATCTTTAGAATTGTTTTGACAGGAAAACATAATCAAAACCGATAATAAGAATAGTAAATTATGGATTTTCATCACTTTTTAAAATATGTTCCAAAAATAGCAAAAGAAACGCTACCTGCTACAAGTGCTCACTTAAAAATGGCACCTGTTGAGCGAATGGAAATGTTAAAAGAACTAAATGTTGAAAGTAAAAATCCCAAAAAAGCTGCTGTAATGATGCTTTTATATCCTAAGTTTGAAGAAGCACATTTGGTTTTAATTGTTAGAACAACATATCCTGGCGTACATTCCTCTCAAATTGCATTTCCAGGAGGTAAAGTTGAAAAAGAAGATGAATCACTTGCCAAAACAGCTCTAAGAGAAACTGTTGAAGAAATTGGTATTGATCCCACAAAAATTGAAATTATTAGATCATTTACTGAAGTTTATATTCCGCCAAGTAATTTTTTGGTTGCTCCTTTTTTAGGCATTTGTAAATCTGAATTAGAATTTTCATTGCAAGATGATGAAGTAGCTGGTGTAATCGAACTTTCATTAAAAGATTTCTTAGATGATAAATTAGTTGTTACAAGAAAATTATCAACTTCTTATGCAAGAGATATTGATGTTCCAGCATTTTTAGTTAAAGAACATATCGTTTGGGGAGCCACCGCTATGATGATGAGTGAATTGAAAGAAACTATTAAAAAGGTTCTTTAATTGTTTGTAATTTCATAAATTCGCATTCAATTTTTTCAAATTATTCTATAATGGGATTATTCAAAAGAAATCCATTTGGTCATATTTTGTTTTTAAAAAAGTGGCTCATCCGTATTTTTGGGGTGATGACACATCAACGTTATCGTGGCTTCAACGAGATGCATATTGAAGGTTCAGAGATCATAAAAAATTTACCTGAAACAAATGTGTTGTTTATTTCTAATCATCAGACTTACTTTGCCGATGTGGTGGCGATGTTTCATGTATTCAATGCTAGTTTAAGTGGACGAGAGGATAATATTAAAAATGTGGGTTATTTGTGGCAACCAAAGCTTAATATTTATTATGTTGCTGCCAGTGAAACTATGAAAGAAGGATTGCTGCCAAGAATTTTAGCGTATGCCGGAGCAATTACAGTAGAAAGAACTTGGCGAGCAAAAGGAAAAGATATTAAAAGAGAAGTTAATCCTAACGATACTGAGAATATTAAAATTGCATTAGAAGACGGTTGGGTGATTACTTTTCCACAAGGGACCACACGTTCCTTTAAACCCGTTAGAAAAGGAACCGCTCATATCATCAAACAACATAAACCAATTGTTGTTCCAATTGTTATAGATGGTTTTAGACGTTCGTTTGACAGAAAAGGACTTCGTATCAAGAAAAAAGGTATTCTACAATCAATGGTGATTAAAGAACCATTACAAATCGATTACGAGAAAGAATCCATCGAAGAAATCGTTGAAAAAATAGAGTTTGCCATTGAACAACATCCTTCTTTACTTAAAGTAATTCCGGTTGAAATATTGGAAGAACAAAAAGAACTCGACAAGAAAAGAATGTGGGAATATTAAAAATCTATTTTCTTTAATTCTTCAAAATTCTTGTGTAAACGCTTCATTAAAAAGCCATAAATCAGTCGATAAAACAACCAGAATAATCCAAAAGTTAAGGCAAAAAGAACAAAATAGGTTAATCCAATTATGATCCAAAAAACTTGAGGATTCACATCTTTTGTGCTTTCGATTAAGGAGTTTATATTCGGGTCGTAAATGATTTGTGAAATAACAACAATGATAAAAATAAACGCAAACATTCCTAAATTATACCAAATATAGTATTGAACTGTTTTGCGGGTTTTTATGATAGAATTCATTAATTTTTTTACCGTATCTGTAGTTGAAATCGTTTTGAAATTTTTATAAAACATAAAAATAAAAAAGATTACAACTGCATAATTTAAAACTTAAATTACTTTGAAAAGTGTATCTATATTATACATTTTTAATT
>CALBLZ010000014.1 GCA_937895715.1 uncultured Candidatus Berkelbacteria bacterium | reverse complement strand
CAGCAGTAGGGAATATTGGTTAATGTGCGAAAGCGCGAACCAGCAACGCCGCGTGTGCGATGAAGGCCTTCGGGTCGTAAAGCACTTTTTGCAGGGAAGAGGAAGGACGGTACCTGCAGAATAAGTCTCGGCTAACTACGTGCCAGCAGCCGCGGTAAAACGTAGGAGACGAGCGTTATCCGGATTTACTGGGCGTAAAGCGCGTGCAGGCGGCATGGCAAGTTGGATGTGAAAGCTCCCGGCTTAACTGGGAGAGGTCGTTCAATACTGCCAGGCTTGAGAGTGGTAGAGGGAAGCGGAATTCCGGGTGTAGTGGTGAAATGCGTAGATATCCGGAGGAACACCAGTGGCGAAAGCGGCTTCCTGGCCCATTTCTGACGCTCAGACGCGAAAGCTAGGGTAGCAAACGGGATTAGAGACCCCGGTAGTCCTAGCCGTAAACGATGTGAACTTGGCGTTGGCGGGTTTAAATCCGTCAGTGCCGTAGCTAACGCGATAAGTTCACCGCCTGGGGACTACGGCCGCAAGGTTAAAACTCAAAGGAATTGACGGGGGCCCGCACAAGCAGCGGAGCGTGTGGTTTAATTCGATGTTACACGAAGAACCTTACCAGGGTTTGACATGTAGGTGGTAGTGAAGCGAAAGCGGAACGACTCTTCGGAGAGCCTGCACAGGTGCTGCATGGCTGTCGTCAGCTCGTGTCGTGAGATGTTCGGTTAAGTCCGCTAACGAGCGCAACCCTCGCTGTGTGTTATATGTGTCACACGGGACTGCCGGTCTTAAGCCGGAGGAAGGTGGGGATGACGTCAAGTCAGCATGGCCTTTATATCCTGGGCTACACACACGCTACAATGGGTGGTACAACAGGTTGCGAAACCGCGAGGTGGAGCCAATCCTCAAAGCCATCCTCAGTTCAGATTGTAGGCTGCAACTCGCCTGCATGAAGATGGAGTTGCTAGTAACCGCAGGTCAGCTATACTGCGGTGAATACGTTCCCGGGCCTTGTACACACCGCCCGTCACGTCATGGGAGCTGGCAACACCTGAAGCCGGTAGCCTAACCGCAAGGAGGGCGCTGTCGAAGGTGGGGCTGGTAACTGGGACGAAGTCGTAACAAGGTAGGTGTACCGGAAGGTGCGCCTGGATCACCTCCTTTCTATGGAGCTCTGAGCAACGGTCTACGGACCCGCGCTCTACTCCACCCCCCAATCGGTTCCACGGTGTGGAACCACCTCCTCCTTTCCCATCTCCTTTCCTGTCACTCTTCAGCGGTTAAG
>CALBLZ010000013.1 GCA_937895715.1 uncultured Candidatus Berkelbacteria bacterium | reverse complement strand
ATAAAACAGGTGAGAATCCTGTTCGCCGAAAACCTAAGGTTTCCTGGGGAAGGTAATTCCGCCCAGGGTTAGGCGGTGCCTTAGTCGAGGCCGAAAGGCGTAGCCGATGGACAGCAGGTTAATATTCCTGCCCCAGTGTGTGGACTGATGGAGGGACGGCGTCCAGAAAGCAAGCAGACGATTAGAAATGTCTGTGGAGGTTGCTGAGTTGGCGAGGGTTAAAATACTCGCGTAATACAAGGCGGCATACCGACCTTCGGGGAAGTTGCTGGAAGGACGTCCAAGAAAAGCTTCTAGGGTTGAAGCACACTGACCGTACTAAAACTGACACAGGTAGGTGAGTCGAGTAGACTAAGGCGCTCGGGAGAACGGTGGTTAAGGAACTCTGCAAAATGACCCCGTAAGTTCGCGATAAGGGGTGCCTGCGCAAGCAGGCCACAGTAAATCGGTTCCAGCGACTGTTTATCAAAAACACAGGACTCTGCTAACACGCAAGTGGATGTATAGAGTCTGACGCCTGCCCGGTGCTGGTAGGTTAAGGAAGTAGGTTAGCCTTCGGGTAAAGCTTGCGACCGAAGCCCCAGTAAACGGCGGCCGTAACTATGACGGTCCTAAGGTAGCGAAATTCCTTGTCGGGTAAGTTCCGACCTGCATGAAAGGCGTAACGACTGGAACACTGTCTCAACCACCGACCCGGTGAAATTGTAGTCGTGGTGAAGATGCCACGTACCCGCGGTTAGACGGAAAGACCCCGTGAACCTTGACTGTAGGCTGATATTGGGCTGAGATATAACATGTGCAGGATAGGTGGGAGGCATTGAACTGGATGCGTCAGCATTCAGGGAGCCAACCTTGAGATACCACCCTTGGTGTGTTTTAGTTCTAACTTCGATCCAGTGAATCCTGGCGAAGGACATTGTCAGTTGGGCAGTTTGGCTGGGGCGGTCTCCTCCAAAAGAGTAACGGAGGAGCGCAATGGTACTCTCAGTGTGGTCGGTAATCACACGTCGAGCGTAAAGGTAGAAGAGTGCTTAACTGCGAGACTTATCAGTCGAGCAGATACGAAAGTAGGCCTTAGTGATCCGGTGGTTCCGAATGGAAGGGCCATCGCTCATCGGATAAAAGGTACTCCGGGGATAACAGGCTTATC
>CALBLZ010000012.1 GCA_937895715.1 uncultured Candidatus Berkelbacteria bacterium | reverse complement strand
CATAGCCTCCAGGTGGATGCGTGCGGCAAGGTTTTGTGAGCCGAGTAGCTCGTCGGTGGCGACCGGCCGGATAGCGGAGAGCAGAAGCTCCCGCCACGTCCAGCTTTGCCACCCGGAGGGGTCGCGCATGCGCTTACCCAGAATAAATACCACCCAACCCCACGCATTGAGCGCGAAGCAAAGTGGCATACGCTGACAACACAACCAGAAGGCGGCGTCGCGGTCATCGGGAAAGACTGATCGAGCGGAAGCCGCCCAAAGAAGCCCTTCGATTATCACAACGATGCCAACCAGCTGAATCAACAAGCTAGTAGCGATTTTGAAGCCGTCCCACATCTGCAGGGCGGCACACTTTGCGAAGTATTTCGCCCTGATTATCATGGTTCGCATTCTTATCACTGCCCGAGCGGTCTGGTTACCGCTGCATAAGCACCTTTCTTATACCAGAGAATGCGAAAAAATCAATTACCAGAGCCTGTTTTAGGCGTTGAACTGCTCGATAGTAAACACGTGGGCATGATCACCATCAGACTCGGGAGAAAGAATCAGGAGCTCTGAATTGCCAAAGTGAAACTTACGGAGCACATCCTCCCAATCAAGATTGTAATACGCGGTATAGAGCATCTTCCCAAAATCACCGTGGCTTACTAGTAAAATAGTTTCGCCATCATGTTTTGTTTGAAGCTCGTTTAGTACAGTGTTCGCCCGCTGCTGGAGCTGAGGAAAGGTTTCAGCCCCCTCAACCTCAAGAAAATAGGTGATTGTATCGGTTTTGATTACATTTGGCGCACAGCGTGCTTCGATTTCTGACACGGGGACCCCGGTTAAAACACCAAAATCACGCTCAATTAGATTCTTATGCACTTCAGGATCTGGCCCTCCTATGGCTTCAGAAATCACCTGCGCAGTAACGTGGGCGCGCTGTAAAGGAGAGCTGTATATATGATCAAAGTGCAGGCCGGCTTCACGAATTTTTGTGGCAGCCTCTTGCGCCTGCTCTAATCCTTTTTCGGTAAGCGGCTGGTTGCGATGCCCGTTTAGCAGGCCATTAAAATTATCCTGATCCTGGCCATGTCGAGCGAGATAAATCGTTACCATTCTCTTGGATTACAGATTGCTACATGTTAGCGTAACAGAAAGACTAACCATCACCCATATGACTCCCTTACCAAAACTTGGCACACCGGCACTTCGGCAACATCATCCTCCTGTCGACAGTAATAGCCCTGCGGTGAATATTGGCATACTATAAATCTATATCTATACGTAACAAAAGCTTATGAAAGCCCCTGCATTTAGCTCTCTTAATCGGTTTAACCTTGTCATGGCGTTTCTACACGCCGTTCAAGGTGTAGTAGTTGTACTGCTCAGCCGAGACTTTTCGCTCCCCATTAGCACAAGCTACCTCGCATTCAACGAGGCAACTCAAACACTCGACCCGGCAACGAGTGAGGTATTCAACCTATCTGTTCCTTGGTTAATCGCGGGATTCTTCTTTCTATCAGCCCTCTTCCACCTCGTAATTGCAACGACCTACCGCAAAACCTACGAGAAGAACCTTGAGCTCGGCATGAACAAAGCTCGGTGGTACGAGTACTCAATCTCTGCGAGCGTCATGTTGGTTGCGATCTCGCTTCTGGTTGGAATTTACGACCTCAGCAGCCTGATTATGATCTTTGTGCTCGCCTCTGGAATGAACCTGATGGGGCTCGTTATGGAAGTGCACAACCAGACAACCAAAACTACCGACTGGCTCTCGTACTGGATCGGTTGCTTACTCGGGGCTATTCCTTGGGTAGCTATCGCAATCTACCTCTGGTCTGGAGCTGCTAACGGCAGTGCTGCACCAACCTTTGTATACTGGATCTTCGTCTCGATGTTCGTATTCTTTAACCTGTTTGCCATCAACATGTGGCTGCAGTACAAGGGAATTGGCTCATGGAAGAGCTACCTCTACGGCGAACGTGCGTACATTATTCTGAGCCTAGTTGCTAAATCACTGCTTGCCTGGCAGGTGTTCGCAGGCACACTACGCCCGTAGTTACAGGTTGAATTCACAGAAAAATTAGGCTATAGTTAGCCAATCATCACGACCGGATAGGCCTAAGGTTTCGACCGACCGCCAATGCCGGTCTTTTTGAATCTAATGGAGTTCTTAAGGCTTTGAATTTGCACAATATACTTGGCAAATGGCTTAAGAAGCGTGGAGTAGCGCTGGGTTGGCGTTAAAATGTGCAGCAATTTATCGTTCTGGGCTAGGAAATCTACCAAGCAGGAGAAATCACCGTCACCTGACACGATTATCGCTTTATCATAGTTGTGGTACTCGACTGCCGCGGCGTGGAGCACCAGTTCAGCATCAACATTCCCCTTTACTGTCTCTTTACCGTCTTCGATATACCGAACGGTAGGTTTGAATACCATAATAAAACCAGCAGATGAGAGCTCATCGTAGAGCTCCTGGTTATCCTCGACGTGTCCGATAAAGATAAATGCCTTGGTAACCGAGTATTTGTGACTCAAGTAAAGGCGAAACGAGTTGTAATCAATCAACCAGCCAGCAGACCGAACACCGAGGTTCAGATTCTGACTATCGATAAAAGCATAGTTATTCATACATTTTTTATTTGTGTTACCAGAGTATAGCAGAATTACTGCAAACTGTCAGATTTTACCCATTAGCGAGCAAAGTATGGTACAACTCAGCTATGCGCACTCCATTCATTGTTTCCGCGGCAATTGTTCTTGTTTTGGTGCTAGCAGCCACTATTTTCTTTCAACGTTCGCCATCTACCGAGCCGGCAGCACTTGCCAGCGATCCCCTTACTACAGCCGCACCTACTCTAACGCCAGAACCCAGCCCTACTCCAACTCCAGCGTACGCCGAACCGATTGCAGATTTTAGGGCACGCATTACCAAAAAGAATTACGGCGCCTATATTACGCCACAGAATTCTCCTGTCCAACCTGAAAGGTTCACCGGGTACCACACCGCAGTCGACGTAGAGTACCAAGATATTGCAGGTGATGTTCCAG
>CALBLZ010000010.1 GCA_937895715.1 uncultured Candidatus Berkelbacteria bacterium | reverse complement strand
GTAACAAGGTAGCCGTAGGGGAACCTGCGGCTGGATCACCTCCTTTCTATGGAGTATTGTCCATGGGCCTCACGCCCTTCAATGGACAAGGTCGACACCTCGGTCGCGCAAGTGATCAGGTGTGTGAACCGCGAAAGCGCTCACAACCTTTTTTGTGCATTCAGCACGCAGCGTGCAATTTAGCTTTTGATTTTTCTCATTCCCGTGAGCGGGGGTATAGCTCAGTTGGTAGAGCGCTAGCTTTGCAAGCTGGATGTCAGGAGTTCGAGTCTCCTTACCTCCACCAACCGATCACTCTCCTCTGAGACGTGACTCTAATGGGCATGTAGCTCAGTTGGTTAGAGCACCGCCTTGATAAGGCGGGGGTCACTGGTTCGAGTCCAGTCCTGCCCACCATCACTTAAGCGACACATTTGTTATTCGGAGACGAAGTTCTTTGACAACCGCATACAGGGTAGAAAAAACAAATTCAATTGAGCCCTTTTGAGAATCTGAAACAGGTTTCAAAAGATAGTTAAAAGAATCAGGCGAGAAGTTTCCGGCATGGTGAAAGCCATGTCTTCCGGAGATGGATTTAACGCAATGCAAGATATATAGGGTATGTAGTGAATGCCTTGGCACCAGCAGGCGATGAAGGACGTGGTAAGCTGCGATAAGCCCCGGTTAGCCGCAAGCAGGCATTGACCCGGGGATTTCCGAATGGGATAACCTGTGATGATTTATGTCATCACGTGACGCTCTGAATAAAATAGGAGCGTCGACGCAACACCGCCCGAAGTGAAACATCTCAGTAAGGCGAGGAAAAGAAAGCGAAGCGATTCCGTAAGTAGTGGCGAACGAAAGCGGACCAGCCCAAACCGGGGGTTTACTCCCGGGGTTCGGGGCCCGACGTGGCAGTTGAAAGGTTAGGTGAAGCGAATGGAAAATCGCTCCAGAGAGGGTGAGAGGCCCGTAACTGAAAACCAGACAACGCCTAGGGACTCCCAGAGTAACACGATCCACGTGGCATTTCGTGTGAAGATGTGCCGACCACGGCATAAGGCTAAATACTAGCTGGTGACCGACAGTGAACAAGTACCGCGAGGGAAAGGTGAAAAGAACCGCCGTGAGCGGAGTGAAATAGTACCTGAAACCACATACCTACAAGGTGTCAGAGCCGGCTTGTCCGGTGATGGCGTGCCTTTTGCAAAATGAGTCTGCGAGTCAGTCTGTGTAGCAAGCCTAAGTTCTTCTGGGACGGAGGCGGAGCGAAAGCAAGTCCGAATAGGGCGCTAAGTTGCACGGGCTGAACCCGAAGCGGTGGTGATCTACCCATGGCCAGGTCGAAGCGTTGGTAATACGACGTGGAGGACCGAACTGGTGGACCTTGAGACGTCCTCGGATGAGCTGTGGGTAGGGGTGAAAGGCTAATCAAACCCCGTAATAGCTGGTTCTCCCCGAAATGTATTTAGGTGCAGCGTCATGCGCTTATCGAGGGGGGTAGAGCACTGAATGAGCTAGGGGGCATACCCGCCTACCAAACTCAATCAAACTCCGAATACCCTCGAACGAAGCATGGCAGTAAGACTGTGGGGGATAAGCTTCATAGTCGAAAGGGAAACAGCCCAGCTCAGCAGCTAAGGTGCCTAAATAACGCTCAGTGGAAAGGAAGTGAGATTTCTTTGACAGTGAGGATGTTGGCTTAGAAGCAGCCACCATTTAAACAGTGCGTAATAGCTGACTCATCGAGAGATCTCGCGCCGAAAATGATTGGCGATAAGCGTTATACCGAAGCTCTGGACTGCACGAGTCAAGGCTCGTGCTTTGGTAGGGGAGCGTTCTGTGAGCGTCGAAGCTTGAAGGCGACTGACAGTGGAGTTCACAGAAGTGAGGATGCAGACATAAGTAACGTTAAGACGGGTGAAATCCCCGTCCGCCGTAAACCCAAGGTTTCCTGGGCAACGATTTTCGTCCCAGGGTTAGTCGGGAGCTAAGTCCAGGCCGATTGGCGTAGGCGATGCACAGCAGGTTAATATTCCTGCACCGGTTTTGGTTAAAGTACAGGTTCTCGGAACTTGAGAGAGCATGCCGATTGAAAGTGGCAGAAGGGTGCGGAGCGATCCAATCCCGGTCTCTTGATCTGACCGACTAGAAAAGCCTGTGCCCCTTTCCAAGGCCGCCCGTACCGCAAACCGACACAGGTGGGTGGGTAGAATATACCAAGGCGTAAGAGTGAAACCTCGTTAAGGAACTCTGCAATCTAGTCCCGTAACTTCGGAAGAA
>CALBLZ010000009.1 GCA_937895715.1 uncultured Candidatus Berkelbacteria bacterium | reverse complement strand
CAGTGACTGGGGCTAAGTCGTAACAAGGTAGCCGTACCGGAAGGTGCGGCTGGATTACCTCCTTTCTAAAGAGAAAATTTTCAAGTACACTTGGTTTTGACTCTCAATTACACACTAAAATTTTTAATCAAATCTCTCGGCTTATCTAAGCCGGGAGTTTTTTGATACTAAAGCAGTTCAATAGGATTTCTTGTGTTTTCTAAAATTTTAGATATTAAAATTTGATAATACTTGGGCCTATAGCTCAGTTGGTTAGAGCGCACGCCTGATAAGCGTGAGGTCAGTGGTTCAAATCCACTTAGGCCCACATTATTAAGGACTGTCTCTGATGACTGTTTTCTCCTTATTAAAGTTTTGGTTGTTATAACAAAAAATTTTAAATAGGGGATATAGCTCAATTGGTAGAGCACCAGCTTTGCAAGCTGGGGGTTATCGGTTCGATTCCGATTATCTCCACTCTTGAGCAGCCTGTTCGGCTGTTTCAAATAATTTCGTTCTTTAACAATATAGTTGTTTTCCAAAATATATAATTAATACAATTTCATATTGATGCACTGATTCAAGACGCGAGTCTTGAACGCTACCTGTATCAATGAAATTTTCGGTTAAGTTACGAAGGGCATACAGTGGATGCCTCGGCACTTAAAGGCGATGAAGGACGCGGCTACCTGCGATAAGCCTCGGTAAGACGGTAACAGTCTCAGACCCGGGGATCTCCGAATTGGGCAACCAGTTAGAAGTAATGTTCTAACATCCGTTACTGAATACATAGGTAACGTGAAGCTAACCCAGGGAACTGAAACATCTAAGTACCTGGTGGAAAAGAAAACAAAGTGATTTCCTGAGTAGCGGCGAGCGAAACGGAAAGAGCCTAAACCATGAAGCGTGTTAAAGAGTGCATTCGTTGCGCTTCAGGTGTTGTGGGACTTTTGGACCGATATGCAATGGGTCAGAGAGTAAAAAATTACAAATCTAATTGAGTCTTCTGGAAAGTTGAGCCATAGAGGGTGATAGCCCCGTAAATGAAAGGTTTGTAACTCTTGAAAGTATCCCGAGTACTGCGGAGCACGTGGAATTCTGCAGGAATCTGCCGGAACCATCCGGTAAGGCTAAATACTCTTAAGTGACCGATAGTGTACAAGTACTGTGAAGGAAAGGTGAAAAGTACTCCTAACAGGAGGGTGAAATAGAACCTGAAACTGTATGCCTACAAACGGTAGTAGTCTGAAATGGAGCTTGCTCCAAATTGGATGACTGCGTGCCTTTTGCTTAATGATCCTACGAGTTACTCGTATGTAGCCGGATAAGGTTTTAAGAACCGGATCCCCAGCGAAAGCAAGTCCGAATAGGGCGACTTATGGTTACATGCGGTAGACGCGAAACTGTGTGATCTACCCTTGGTCAGAATGAAGTATCGGTAAAACGATATGGAGGTTCGAACTGGTGTGGGTTGAAAACCGCTCGGATGAACTGAGGGTAGGAGCGAAAGACCAATCAAACTCAGAAATAGCTCGTACTCCCCGAAATAGCTTTAGGGCTAGCCTCGATTAATTGTATGCCGGAGGTAAAGCACTAATTGGGCTAGGGCCGTCACAACGGTACCAAACCCAAATAAACTCTGAATACCGGTCATATGTATCTCGGGAGTCAGGCAGTGGGGGATAAGCTTCATTGCCAAAAGGGAAATAACCCAGACCATCAACTAAGGCCCCCAAGTCAATGTTTACAGACTAAGGATGTTAAGTTGCTTTGACAACTAGGATGTTGGCTTAGAAGCAGCCATTCATTTAAAGAGTGCGTAATAG
>CALBLZ010000008.1 GCA_937895715.1 uncultured Candidatus Berkelbacteria bacterium | reverse complement strand
ATCGTTTAACCAAGGCATACCTCGTGTCGTCACTAACCATTTCCTTGTCAACATAACTTGTTTTGTAGTAGCGCAGATTCGCACTTATCCCAGCTACATTCGAGTAGCCAAGGATGACATTTTTTAGGCGTGGGTAAGTAACTTCTTCTGCTATGCCGTTTTCATTATTTGTGCAAAGAATGAACCGTCGATTACCCCCATCTTGCTTGTTCATCTCGAGCACGGCATGGCCTGTAGTTCCTGAGCCTGCGAAGAAATCAAGAATAAGTGCATCCTTATTCTTGCCTGATGCAGCAACTAAACAATCAATAACAGCATATAAGGATTTAGGGTATGAAAAAGAGCCGTGTGAAATAATCCTATTTAAAAGCTGGGTGCCGTGATTGTTTGCGGAGTACTTACTATCAGTCCAGACAGTTTTGAAGTTAAATGTATTTTTGGTGCGGGTAATATCCCAAACACCTCGTGCCTTAATATATTTTGCTTTTAGTTCAGCCTGGACAGTTTCTACTGTTTGACGGGCAAATCGCCATTTTCTTTCTATCCCCTGAGGGTCTACAGGGTAAATCTCAACAACTCCATCTGGTAACTTGAGATTGATGCTCCCGGGGTGAAAAGTTTTATCGCATACATTTCCAAATCCGATGATTTCACCATTCTTTACAAGGATAGGATAAAAGCAGTTGGCCGCTGCTGTCCTTAGCGAGTCTTCTCCTGTGACATCACGAAAGTTGCGTATATCCTCATCACCGTCATTTCGTACTTGGTAACCTATTGATCGGCCAGTATTTGGGTAAACAAAGTAAGCGTATTCGTGAGTATATGAGAAGTTGTCACCTTGAATCCCAGCAGGATTGTGGACGATTGTAACGCAAGTTGTTCTTTTGGACGGAAAGATTTCTTGTAGTAGTAAACCCAGGGTTTCCTGTTCGTTATGGTCGATTGTACAGACTAATACTCCACGATCTGATAGCAGATTCTTCGCTAGTTGCAGCCTATTGCTCATAAATGAGAGCCACTTGCTATGTCTATACGTATCGTTCCCGTCGACATAATCGTTGTTATACTTCCAGTCTTTCGCGCCTGTGTTGTAAGGCGGATCAATATAAATAACGTCCACTTTCCCAGCGTGGGTATAGTTTAAGACAGATAGTGCGTGATAGTTATCTCCCTCGATAATAAGGTTTGTTGGATATTGCTTAGCCTCGACTAAAGCACGAGTATCTACTTCTTCGAGAACGGGAAACTGGGATTGACATTGTTGAGCTACTTCTTCGATCTTTTCTTCCCATACTAAACCATACTTTTTGCGACGCTTAAGTTTCTTGATTTCGGCAATCAGCTCATCTTTTGTGTATTCAGAGTAGTTTATGCTCATTGAGTCTTCCTTATGCTGGCAAGAAACTGGTCTAGGTCTTTTGCACTGATACGAAAATCCTTACCCACTTTATGTGCAATTATCTTACCTGCTTTGATATATCGGTAAATGGTCATCTTGCTGATTTTAAGCATGGCTGCCGTTTCTTCGACTGTATAGAAATGAGGTTCCATATATTAACTATAGTTTACTTTAGTATACATATCAAGCTGAGGATATTGCTTGATATTTGTCGGGCTGAAAGCGGTTAGCTGCTTCTTTACAATGGCCAGTGCAAGGTTGCCGAGTGGCTTACTGAGCTTAGATAAGTAACCCTTGTACCTGTACCATTGCCGCTTGCTGCTCAAGGCGTTCACGATGTGCTTACAATGCTGCGGGCTGGTCTGTTGCAGGAGTAAAGCAGTTGCAGCTATCTCAATGACCTTTCCTGAGCGCACTTTGGGGAAAGTCAGCTTGGTCAGTTCAATAAGTGGTTCAATCTTATCGGCATCACCTGGGATATAGAGAATGTTGCTCTCAGCGAGGTGCCAAAAGTGCATGAGTACTTTTTTTTTTTGTTCTTTGTTGAAAAGTGACTCAAGGGTGTATTCTCGTGAGATTGCTAGCTCCTCAGCCAGTCGTTTCATCTTACTGACGGTGAGCCGAACCTCGATGCGGAATACTTCAAAAGGTACGGACTCCTTTAGGTCAGAGAATAGGCTGAGCTGTATGAGGTTATCTTTCTCAACACGACCTTTTTCCGTGGTCTTAGCCTTCTGTAGGTCAGCCTTTTTGTCATAGAAAACGACTTCATATGAGTTGGCGTGCCAACGGATACAGTACCCGCTATCTCGGTACTCTTTTTCGTTCAGTTCTAGCTTGGGCGGAACCTGGGCTTTACGGATTGCGTTCACAAGCATCGAAGAGGTTGTGCCATCTGTCATCACGATATTCTTTGAGTAGTGAATGGCCGTTACGTGACAGCTCAGGAGTTCCTCTTTGGTCATCCATACTCCCATTTCCCGCAACCGTGTACCCAGCGTTTTAATGACGAGAGGCAAATCTTGTACCATCAGCTCGTCAAAGTTGTTACCAAAAAGGAGCTTCGGCAGTGAGCATTCAATCTTGAGCGTGAGGGCAAACCCGCTTGCTGTCGGCCTACGGTTCAGGGTAAGGCGAGGCCGGTAGATGCCATTGAGAAAGTCTTCTTTGGTCGGGTTCTGAACGTGGCGCAGGAATCGTCCAGTTGAACGAGGGTCGTAGGGCGGGGTGAACTTATTGCCTGCGAATATGCGGAAGTTAGTAGGCTGGGCTATGAGGACGACTGTGTCGATCATGGGTAGGGTGCATTACTTTTTCGAATTGCTCACTGATAAGGGTTTCTAGGTAGTTGGCAGCTTGCCGATTGATTGGATGAAAAATGTGCAGGTTTTGCTCGCCGAGCTTCTTAGTGGGAAAGGTGAGCCGATACCCACTACCGTCTGGCCTGGTGTAGATACCTATCGAGCCGAGGTAGAGCTGCTCGTTTAGAACGAAGCTGGCAAAACCAACCAACCCGTTGATGGGTTTTACTGGCGTTATCTGTAGTTCAGAGATGTGCATCATGGTTCTGTGCGGTTACTTCTTGGTCAACTTCGATGAGAACTTCGAGTAAGCCTATGAGGTTGAGGCGGGCTTCGGCGTTTTCATCTGGACTGAGCTTTCGACCATAAAGCTGCTCAATGCCATTGAGCTTCTCGGTGTCAGGTTGTTCTGGCAAAACAAAAAGGCTCATGTTGTGAGCCTATGCTTTTACCTGTTAGCTAACGTTTGCTAACGAGCTATTCTAGGTATTTTGGATTGACCTGGGTTGTCTTGCGAGTAGTGATAAGGTAGTCCAGTATTCCAGTCTTCTTTGCTATTTTCTCTTTCAATCCATTTGCAGCGGTATATACCGTTGTTGGTTTGTATAGTTCATGCCAGTTTTCTTCATCCCACAACTCAGCAATCTCATCCCAAGACCACTCTTTTGCCAATGTCTCATCATCCGCAAAGATGATTTTTGCGAATGCTTCTTCGTTAGTGTTTTTGCGTATAACTATAACTTTTCCAGCAATAACCAGAGCGGGTTCGTCAGGGTCAAAAAGAGGGTAATAATTAGTAATTATCCTAGTTTCTTTTTGCTCAATCCGATACATGACCTCATCGGCAACTTCTTTAGTGATGCGGCTGACTACTCTTTCAATAATGATTGTGTCATCGGTTTTCTGTACCCGCTGATCGGTTATCCAGTTACCTACACTTGAACTCGTAACTGTGAGAGAAGGAGAATTAAAAAGCTCAGTGCGAGGCAGTGTGGTTGTCCAAGTTCGTTGACCGTCTAGAAGTATGCTGATTGGCGTAGTGACGGCATTTGCCTGGGTAAGTAATCCGCTGATTCTCCCATAAGTGGTGCTTGCAGCACTATTATATACTTCTACTACTTCATTCTGTTGTTTACGTAGTGCCAAAAAAGTTGAATTGAGTGTACTTGTCGAGGTTAGAACTAAACTAGAAGGCAAAGTTACTTGAGGGATTTGCGTATTAACAAAAAAAGATGATGTGTTAGGTAGCTTAGTTAACAAATCGTCAAAAATTAATCCAGTGTCCGATGGCTTTGCTAAGCTGGAAGTATCCGTATTGTTTGAATCAGTAGTCATTACTTTTTCATGCGCTAGTTGACTTGACAAAACAGCAGTGTTGTAATATATATACAACACAGTCTTGATGTTATCAAGCTAATTGGAAAAAAGGAGTAATCTATGGAACAAACCTTTGGCGATTTTCTTCGAGATCGCAGAATAGAATTAAGGTACACGCTCAGAAAGTTTTGTGAGAAAACCGGCCTTGACCCTGCTTATGTTAGTCGTGTAGAGAATGGTATTCATGCTGCACCGGAAAAGAAAGAAAAGCTAGAGGCTCTCGCAATACATTACGAAGTTGCACCAGAGTCACCAGAAATGGCCACTCTTCTTAGTCTTGCTTATATAAGTCGCAATCAGTTACTAGGAGACCTCGAAATAAATAATCCAGCAGTTCTTAAGTACTTTCCGGCGTTTTGCAGAACAGCCAACAAGAAAGACATCACAAAGGATGATGTGGAGGAGTTGTTAAGACTAATAAAAGGAGATGTAAGTGCCTAATCGTGGGAGTAATCAGTCGATTGTTGCCTATCGGGATGCTGCTGCCATTCAGATAGAGGCTGCAAAGTTTCTTGATGTTTACCATCCTGACCGATCGCTTCCAGTTCCCATAGAAGAAATCATCGAATTGCAGCTCAAGATT
>CALBLZ010000007.1 GCA_937895715.1 uncultured Candidatus Berkelbacteria bacterium | reverse complement strand
TTCTCTACAAACGGTAGTACTTGGGCCTGCAACCCTCTATACAAATATTCAGCGGTTACTAGATGAGGGCCTAATTGTTCTGTCTCAAGAAAAAATTGTTAATGGAAGAGCTCGCAGATATTACAAAATTTCAGATCTGGGCACTGAAAGACTTGCGCAAGAAGGAAGTCGCATGAGCGCGTTCTTAAACGTACTACACGCGCCAAAGATATGAGCCTCGTAAGTGTTTACCGCAGAATACTGAGATTATTTCCACGGGAGTTTTATGCCGCCTACGGGGAACTAATCGGTGACTGCTTTGAAGAGGGGTATGCCGAATCAGAGCACAAAACACTGTATTCCATATACTCATTCTGTGAACTACCATTTTTACTAATTGAAGAAACCATGAATTCACACTTAAAGTCCAAGTCGAAAAGAGATTTTTTGTGGAATAGTACGAATGTACTTGTTATCGGCCTTTTACTCTTTGCCCTACCGCTTGGATCAGTTGACTATTTTGCATCGTATGCAATTTTGTACCCCGCGGTTATTGCTACCTCACTGATTATTGGGATGGGAGTGTTTAAGGCATCGAGCAATGGTGCTTTGTCGATGCTGTGTATTTTGGGGGCAGTATCTGGAGTTTTGCTCGAGGTAACGTTTCAAACATACCAGAACCTTGTGAGCAGCAGCCTGCTGCTTCACAACTCATTGCTAGTTGTTCTGCCACCGGTTGCGGTGTACGTCTATGCTAGATATCTCTCTACCAATCCTACACACTATCTGTCATCGCGCTGGCTTTCCCTGTACGGTTCACAGGCGCCGGCGCCAACATGGCGAGAGTTTGTAACGCTGTATGTGATCCTCTTTAGCGTGGGAAGTGTTGGGGTAGTTGGCTCGACAATGGGCTTTGGGGTGTATGATTCTACGGCTGTACTTGATTTTTACAATGGGCTCAAAGTAATCTGCATATCTATTGGCATGCCCGTGCTAGCCTTTCTCTTTGTCTATCGTAGGGTGGGCGTGCGCACAACCCCACTTCTTTCGATTGTGGGATACATTGGGGTTTCTGCGTTGGTTGCGTATTTTGTAACCGCTAGTCAGCAGTCACTCACCTGGCAGCTTGGGCCCGACTTGAGTGTTGCCATGGGCATTCACACACTATTTTCAGATTATTTGAATCAGGTCAGTGTGCAGGCATCAGGTACGGATGTGTTCAAAATAGTGTCCCTGCAGCTACTAGCCTATGCCATTCGGCCGATGATCTTCGCGGTTCTTGCCTGGGTATCGGTTACCTGGCCAGGAGCAGACCTATCGAATCCTGCCGCAAAGCGACTTCGTGCGTGAGCCAGGTTCGTTCATTCGCCCGAGGCGAATGGTTCGAGCGGAGCGAAGTAGGGGATACCCAGCCAGAAATAGAAAAAGACAGCCTTCAGAGCTCTCTTTTTCTATTCATCATCCTAGGAGTCTGGGCACTATTTCTCCCAAAGCTTCCGAAAAATCTCTCGTGTATTAGCTGCAAGCACCGGATCAATGATTTCTGTTAGGTAGTGCTTTTCAGTAGATGTGTTAATAAGAATAATCGAGTGCCCGTTTGCCCATTGGGTACCAGTAAATGTCATATTCTCCATGATCTGGATATGTCGATCTTTTGGCACAGCAGCTTCCAGCTCGCGCTCAGCCTTTGTTTCATGGGTAATGATGTGGCTCAGGACGCCTTTGCTTGAGGATTGCTTCCAATACCACTTAATCCACTCGCCATAGTGCTCAACGAAGGATGGATCCTGGTATCCCCACCAAATGCCATCGGTGGCCTTGATGTCAGTATTCCAACGCTTCGTTGACTCATGCAGATACTGGGTTACACGCTCAGCGGTAACCATGATGGTCTGAGGGAGGGGGTAGGTTGCTGCTTCTGCCAATCCTTGGAGATTAGCGATTGCCTCTTTTGCAAGGGCTTCCTTATGCTCAACTGCTGCCTTTTCTCGCTCCACCATAAGAGAAAGGTTTTTTGGCGGTAAGGCTACAAGCATAGCCACCGGACTGCTTGTATCTTCAGCAATGAGCCCAGCTTCAATGAGCCGTTTGGAGACAGGGTATACGGAAGAGCGATTGAGCTTTGTCTCTTTAGCGAGCTCGCTATATCCAAGCTTACCGCGCCTCAGCAGGGCGGTGTATAAGGTGATCTCATTCTCGGAGAGTCCAATCTGGGAAAGTATATTTGTTGTAAGCATCAAGACAAATTATACTATATATCTGTAAATATTGCAATAGCCTACTTGACAAAAACAAAGTCCTGTGGTACAATCCGGCCAGTATGTTCCTTATCAACACGGTGCGGAAGCCAAGCGATCTTCATGGAGTTGGAGTATTTGCCGCTGAAGCAATTATGAAAGGTCAGGTTGTATACAGGCATACCAGGCAGCTGGACCTCCTTTTCACCGAGGTGGAGCTCGAAGAGCTTCCTAAGGTGGAACGGGATTACATTCGTCATCATGGCTACAGCGACCCTACTACAGGATTATGGTGCCTCGACCACGACGATATTCGCGACATGAATTTCTCTGACTCACCAAATGTGCAGAGACTCATCAGCGAAGAGGTAATTGCGCTTCGCGCAATTACAGCAGGGGAAGAAATGACCCTGGAGAACTACAGAAGATGAAAACCATTACGTCGATCATCGTCATCCTGCTTGGTACAGCGTGCCAGGCCCAGACCACGACGCTCACGCAGCGTTTTAACCTCTCGCAGGACAACAGGCCTCTGCATGTAACAGGGCTGACGTTTCCAAACGGTCTCGAGCTTTGGGGGATCGGCATTACCCAAAAGGAGACCACTGACCTTGAGGTGGGCTACACGTTCTACTCCAAGGGCAGGTGGACATTCGCCGGATACCTTGCGTGGTGGCCGAACGCTAAGCAGGCGTTCGTGATGCCGTGGGTTACCTACAGTAGCCCACTTGCTTCAGGTCAGCTCACGCTAAACTGGGCAGAATACGTGCCGGTCCGTCACGGTCCGCGCATTAAGTTTTCTGACAACAGCCGTTGGGTTTGGAAACTGAATGACCAGGTTGCTGGTGGGTTGGCGATCCAATACGGATCCGACAAGGTGCGGTTTGGGCTACACCTAGACCTCACTAAGGGCGACACCATGCTCAGGATTCGTGCGTTACCGGCCGGAAAGAACATGCCGAGTAGCTTACGGCTCGAGATAAACAGGAGATTCAAATGAAGAAACTTGACCCGCGCTTTGCGCAAAAGATTGGAGCAGAATATGCTCTGTTTCCTCTCGCTGCTCCCCACTATGGGGAGTGCCAGAAACTTGTCGCCGAAATCGCGACCCTCCATTCAGGTAACAGGTTGCCTGTGCTGGAGCTTGGGTGCGGAACCGGTCTAACGAATCAGGAGCTGCGTCGCCGAATGCCTTCCGCTAGGATCACCGCAGTCGATACCGAAGAGGTGATGATTGCCCAGGCCCAAGAGCTTCTAGGGGATAGCGTTGAGTTCGTCTGCGAAGACGCGCTTGGCTATCTGCAGGGCCAGCCTGACGGCAGTTTCGGGTGTGTTGTGACGGCGTTTTGCTTTCATAACATGCCACCAGACTACCGGGCCAAGGTCTTTAACGAGATTGGTCGCGTGCTTTGCTCAGGTGGGGCTCTGGTAGTAGGGGACAAGATTGCTCAGGACGATGTCCTCGAGCATTGGGAGTCTCTGAAGGTCCAGATTGACGCCTTCGCCGTGTTTCAAACCACTGACTATCCCGAGCTTCAGGCTGAGTGGACGGCACACTACCTTGAGGACGACCGGATTAGGTTAACCGAAAAGGAGCAACGAGAGCTTTTTGCTCTTGCTGGGTGCACCCAGCCTCAGCTGCACCGCCGGTGGTGCATGGATGCAGTTTTCAGTGGGGTGAAGGAATGATTCTAAAACCGCTACACAAGGATGTGTGGCGGTTTTCTTTATTGTATGTGCGTTTAGGTCATTAATCCCTAGCGTTTAACATATTCAAGCGACCAAAGCTTCGAAACCGATACCACCACGCCAGCCAAACTAACAGAACTCCAGGGCTCTTTTTGTTTTGGTCTATCTAGCAAAATTCCTGATACGCTTATATAAAATATCTAACAACACTCACTATGTCCGAAGGCACCAAACAAGACCCCTGGCTACTTAAGACCCCGAGCGGCTCGTCAGAGTACGTTATGTACAAAGAGGGAGATGAAATTATTTGTCAGGTAGGGTCTACCCAGCTTAAGTATCAAGCGAGGGCCATTGAAGATTTGCACACGATGCTTAAGGAGCATGGAGATTGGGTGCTGCTCGGAAGCGCAGATGAGCAAAAACCTGCAGCAGAGGGTACGGTAGAGGCCTGGGGACGTTCTGAGCAGAATCCTGTCGGTGGCTGGTACGGACTAAAAAAGGGCTTACGTGGTCGCTTCGGCATGTACATGCCACCGCTTCTCGAGGCACTTGGCTTAGCCGAAGTAGAGCACAATGCCAAAAACAATCGAATGCGGGCTAAGTAATTGATCTCGGGACTTTCGAAAGCCATACCACTCCACAAGCCAAAGAAAAAGAACCCTGAAGGGTTCTTTTTCTTTGTTTGATCTGCGAGATTCGAGCCTACGGAGTAGGTGAGAACCTTGCGGTCCACCCGTGCATCCCGTTAAATCTGCAGCAATTCCAACACCCGGTGCATAACAAATGCAGGCCACACACAGGCCTTCAAAAATGCCAGTATGGTGTCCCAAAAACCATTTGCCTGTCCAACAAAATACACGAGAGCTCCAATCCATGAAACAAAGAGAACGTACCCAGACATTCCTTCGTTCTTATTTACCGTGATCAGTGACATGGTGCCTCCTGATTTATTCCTATGAGATATACTGCTACCTGTAGTCTAGCAGATACTGGGTAGTGCATTCCTACCACAAACGTATATAGTCTAGCTGACTGAGCTAGGTATAAGCCTAATGCATGAAAGGAATCATATGACCGAGCGAAAAGAAGAGTTTACGGTTAGTGGTGAGGAGCTTCTAAAGAAGGTGAAGGAGCTGATTGAGGAAGGTAGCGTTCGTCGCATTGTTATAAAGAACAAAGAGGGCAAAACGCTGCTTGAAGTGCCCCTGACTATTGGCGTGGTCGGCGCTGTGCTTGCGCCAGTACTTGCAGCAGTTGGGGCAGCTGCAGCACTACTCACCGAGTGCACGATTGTAGTTGTGCGAGAAGAAGAATAAGCAACGATATTTTGCCTTAAAGAAAAGCACCCGAGTGGGTGCTTTTTCATGTGCTACTTACGTAACTCCTAGGTCAGAGTTTTCTTTGCGTGCGCGAACGACTTTGCAACGATTTCCTCTAACACGTGCATATCCACATCGGCCAGTTTGTTGATGTATAAACAACCAACGCTTCGCTTGTGCTTGCCGAGCTTGGCTAGCAGCTCGTCGCATCCGTCAAAGCTGAAAGAAATGTAGATGGTAAGGTTTTGCTTACGGGGAGAGAATGCAGAAAGTGGCCAATCGCCCTCCTGTCGGCTGCGCTCCGACTTATAGTGGTACTGCCCAAATCCTATAATACTCGAGCCCCACATTTTGGCTGCTTCACCCGTAACCTTGGTGTGGAGTGCAAGTAGGGTAAAACCATCAGCTTTGCGCACATCGTTTGGGACGGCGTTAATGAAATCTTCAACGCGGGCGTCGTTTACGAGTGTTTTGATAGTACTAGTGCTCATGACGGTAGTATAGCGGGGCACTGCCTGCCCTTCAAGAAAGCTGCGCCAGGATTGTTGTTACCACAGAGTCTAAAGGTTGGCAGGCGTCTATTTCAAGTGCTCCCAACTCGGCCAACCTGGATTGCTTACGCTCCAAACGCTCAAGCAAGAGCGCCTGTGTTTTTTCATCCTTGCCAAACTGATTATCACGATCTTCGCTGGTCAGTCTTTGAAGAAGGGTTTGGGAATCAACCGTTAAGAGAAAAATCTTCTTACCCATTGGCCAGTACTGAATAAGGTCGTCTGCCCCACCACAGAGAAATACGCGGGAAGACTCCTTGTGCTCTTGTAGCAGCTGGTCAAACATTTCTTTATTTAGCCGCCACTTGTAGCGAGCTTGCCACCGTTGGTCTTGCGGTCGGTAGTCGGGCGCTGCAACATTGTGCTCATCGGCAAAGCGAAAGAGTCCTGGTTGAATTTTACTATCTAGCGCTACTTCACCACGCCGAACGAGCTCCCTGCCAACGGTTGTTTTTCCTGATCCAGAGATTCCTGTAATAAAGTAGATGTGGGGGAGATTGCTCATAGGTAGTGTGTTCTTGTTACACAATGCTATCCTGAAGATCAGCTACTCACAACAATTTCACGCCATGGTTCCTACTGCCACCGTCATCATCCTAATCCTACTAGCTGCCCTCGCCGTGTTCCAGGCGCTGCTTATTGCCGGCCTGCCATATGGCAATCTTGCCTGGGGTGGGGCACACAAAGTTCTGCCGAAGCATCTGAGAATCGGTAGCACAGTATCAATTCTGATCTACGCAGCCATTGCTGTAGTTATTCTGGAGCAGTCCGGGTTTACCTCGCTGATTAATAATCCTGAAGCAGTGCAGGTAGCCGCCTGGGTGGTCACTGGCTACTTTTTTCTGGGAGTACCTATGAACGCTCTTTCCCGGAGTCGGCCAGAGCGGCTCGTAATGACCCCAGTTGTTCTATTGCTTGCTCTTACTTCACTCATCGTAACGCTAGCCTAGTATGAACATGCGCGCTTACATAACTACTCGATACGGCCCTCCTGAAGTTCAGGTGTTGGGCGAAATTGAACGCCCGGTACCAGGTGACACGGATATTCTAATTAAAGTACATGCTACAACGGTTAACCGTACTGATACCGGGTTCCGCTCGGCTGAGTACATTATCAGTCGCCTCTTTTCAGGTCTGATGAAACCAAAGCGACAAGTGTTTGGTACTGAGTTTGCAGGTGTCGTAGAAGAGGCCGGCGCTGCGGTAACCGAATTTGCAGTGGGGGACCGTGTATTTGGCTTTAACGATTCTTTCTTTGGCGCACATGCAGAATACATGGTAGTACCAGAGAAAAGTGCGGTTACCACGATGCCCGATGCATCAACCTTTCTTGAAGCAGCATCTATCGCAGAAGGGGCTCACTATGCGCTCACCAATCTGCGTGCTGCCAAAGTATCAAAGGGTGACGCAGTGCTGGTGTATGGCGCCACCGGAGCAATCGGATCGGCTGCGGTGCAAATCGCCAAACACATGGGAGCAGAGGTAACAGCAGTGTGTACCGGAGTCCATGTTGAACTGGTGAAATCACTCGGTGCTGATACGGTAGTTAACCGAGAAAAAGAAGATTTTACTACCACGACCGAGAAGTTTGATTTCATATTTGATGCCGTTGGAAAGAGTTCATTTGGCGCCTGCAAGAAGCTGCTAAAACCGCGAGGTGCATACTGTTCAACCGAGCTTGGAAAGCGCGGAGAAAACGTATACCTTGCGCTGTGGTTTGCCATGACCGGACGACGCTCGGTAATTTTCCCAATTCCACCTAGCACCAAGGAGCAGGTTGAATACCTGAAAGATCTTGTTGAGAAGAAGAAGTTTCGACCGGTGGTTGATAAGGTCTACGACTTTTCGGAGTTGGTAGAGGCTACGCGGTACGTCGAAAGCGGTCAGAAGATTGGCAACGTTGTGATTAGGGTGGTGAAATAAAAGCTCTGTGATACCCAAAGAAAAAGCACCCCTTCGGGTGCTTTTTCAGATCAACCGACCAATCCTGCAAGGTGCAGAATATAGATTCCGCCACAGACTAGGACAAAGAACAGTCCGAGGCCAATTGGTGAGCCCCAGCTGAACCAAGAGCCCCAGGCGCGCCAGTGCTGAGCTGGCCAGGGCTCCCAGTTGTAGTCAATGTCGTTAACCCTAACCTCAGGAGACTTGTTGCCTTCTGACATTTGGTCCTCCATACGACTTGTAAAGATAGCCCACGCCACCGACCAGGGCGTCGGCGCTTAGTTTAGGTGAAACCACGTGCCGGTTGATGTCGCAAGCTACGACCCGGTTTGCTTGGTGGATTTACTTCTCCAAAATCGTAGCAGATGACAGCAGTGATAGCCAGGTATGCGTTTCTTGATACGGGGAGTGGCCTAGGGTAGGATGCATGCATGACTACACAAATCTCCGGGGGAACCGTTCACGAGCTACCAGCCGACCTAGCAGAAGCGCTGGCTGCCCAGCCGGCTGCTGTTGCTGCCTGGGAAAGCCTTACGCCGCTGGCTCGCAATGAGTGGGTGTGCTGGACCATCAGCGTTAAACAGCAAGCAACACGTACCCACCACATCAAGCGCTTGGTGGCAGAGTTGCAAGAAGGCAAGCGCCGCCCGTGCTGCTGGATTGGCTGCATTCACCGTACCGATAAAGCAATCAGCCCTTCCATTCAGGGGATTCTCAGTAAGCGTTCGAAAGGAAAATAGAGGCAAGAAGGCTAAATCTCTGCTAGAGTAGCCCTACTATGTCCCTAGTTGGTTCCCCACAATTACCAGAAGTACAGGCGCCGCTGTTGCGTCGTATTTTTAGTCCTCAGACCGCGAGCAAAAAGCAGCGCCCAACCTTGGGTCTGGCGCTTGGTGGTGGGGGCGCAAAGGGGCTTGCGCACATTGGTGTTCTTAAAGTGTTAACTGAGAACGGTATACAGTTCGATTATGTTGCCGGAACTAGTGTTGGGGCGCTTGTGGGTTCGCTATTTGCAGTAACCGGAGACATGACACTGGTAGACGACCTCATCACCCTGCGTGAAGATATGAAGTTTACCGATTACATCGGCATGATTTCTCGCCGCGCGTCTGGGGTCATCAATACGGCCCAGCTAGCCAAGATTCTCCAGACCGTCTACGGCAACCGTTCCTTCAGTGAGTGTAAGATTCCATTCCAAGCTGTTGCTGTAAACATTCAGACGGGTGACGTGGTGCGCTTTAATGAGGGGAAGCTAATTGATGCGGTAACTGCGAGCTTTGCGATTCCCTACCTCTTTACGCCCGTTAAGGGGGGTGAAGGGGTAACCTATGTTGATGGTGGCTTGGCTGAGCCCATCCCGGTACCAACCCTTAAAGCCATGGGGGCTGATCGCGTAATTGCGATTAACCTTGCAGACTACTTTTCTGAGCAGGGTGAATCAAAACTTAAATTGGGGCAGTTCTCGAGCAATGTTTTGAACACCATGAAACGACATTTAACAGAAGCAATGTGCTATGAAGCCGATGTGGTAATTTCTCCAGCGGTAGGGAATCCTCCTGTTACCGATTTGTTTACCGATAAAGATCTTTCCTACCTAATTGCAGAAGGCGAGAAAGCTGCCCGTGCGGCCCTGCCAGGAATTCTGGCCCTGAAAGCGTAATACACTATCAATCTAATGAGCGCGTATGAATCGTATTCTGATTCTAATTTCTGTAATCATTCTCGCGGGTGGAGCCATCTACGTTCTTACGCGCGATACTACCGGAGATCAGCAGGTAGCTGAAGCAACGCCTACGCCTACAGCCACAGCTGCGGCAACCGCAACCCCGTCTAGTTCGTCCGCTAATCCATCTGCTACTCCAGCTGCGAAAGGTGCCTACATCTCCTACTCCGCGGAAAGTATTGCCGCCACACCCGGCACAAAGATACTCTTCTTTCACGCCTCATGGTGCCCACAGTGCCGCGCTCTCGAAAAGAGTATTCAAGAAGGAAGTATTCCTGATGGTGTAACAATTATGAAAGTTGATTACGACTCAAACCAAGCACTGCGCAAAAAGTATGGCGTTACCGTTCAAACCAGTTTAGTGCGAGTTGATGATGCGGGGAATCTTGTAGAGCGCTATGTTGCTTCTGAAAAGCCAAACCTCCAGGCAGTTCTCGATAACCTGCTCTAGTGCCGCTGCTCATCCTCTCGTTTTTTGCAGGGATTCTGACCGTGCTGGCTCCTTGTGTGCTGCCACTGCTCCCGGTAATTGTTGGAGGAGCATCGCTCGGTGACCAAGAGCGCAGAAGTAAGCCCTACTGGGTGATCCTGGGCCTGATTATTTCAGTAATTATCTTCACCCTCCTACTTAAAGGAACAACTGCTCTCTTGGGTATACCGCAAGAGGTATGGCAGAGCATCTCAGGAATCATTGTGGTGGCATTTGGAGTCCATCTGCTCTTTCCAAACGTATGGGAGGCAGTGAGTGAGAAGTTAAAGCTCCAGCGTCGTGCTCAAAAGGGGCTTCCGAGAAATCAAGAAGGTGTGTGGAGTGACGTGTTGCTGGGTGCCGCTCTTGGACCGGTGTTTAACAGTTGTAGCCCAACCTATGCTCTGATTGTGGCAGTTATCCTTCCAAGTTCATTCATTGTTGGGCTCTCCTACCTTGCTGCGTACTCCCTCGGCCTCGGGTTGATGCTGTTGCTGGTAGCGCTGCTCGGCAAATCCATTGTGCGTAAGTTAGGCTGGGCAGCTAACCCAAACGGTTGGTTCCGTAAGGTAATAGGGATCCTATTTATACTAGTTGGCCTAGCTGTGCTAACGGGTCTCGATAAAAAAGTGCAGACCTACGTGCTGGAGCAGGGGTGGTACGATCCGATAGCAAGTTTTGAACAGCGGTTTTAAGAAGGTAGATCTTCAGTCTGCTATTCTTTCTGTATGCTCACTCAAGACCAAGAGAACTACCTAAACACTCTCCCAACAGATGTGTTTATTAGTATTACACCTCCAAATCCACGCTGTAAGGAAATTGCGCAAGAGCTCATCGCAACAGCTCGCTCCCGGTATCCCGACATCGAAGCGAGGTTTTTAGGAGCGGCAGCTCTCGGCATTTCTGGAGTAAATGATGTTGATTTAGATTTTATGGTTTCACCACTTGCCTTTCCGGCATACCTGGAGACTTTCAAGGAGCTCTTTGGAGAACCCAGGGATACTTCAGCTGATTCAGCTGTATGGACCTTCTTTATTGAGGGAATCGAGATAGATATGTGGCTCTCTAACCCAGACTCTGAATCGAGTATAGATCAGTGGAAGAAGCACCAACTTCTTGCCGGTAGTACAGACCTAATCAAGCAGTACGAAGAGATTAAATTGGCGTGTAACGGGAAGTCGTACCAAGAGTATGTACGGGCGAAATACCAATTTTTTGATGGGTTACACCTTACCTCCGATAAAACAGTCTAGTACTTCACCTATGATCTCCTACAAACAAATCGATAACACGGCAGACCTCACCAGCCTGATTAACCTGTATAAGGAAGTCTTTGAGCTTACTGACGCCACGCTGCCGCCCCAGGCGCATATTCAAACACTGCTTGATAATCAGGGTATAGTATTTCTTGCTGCTTACGAGGAAGAGAAAGTTGTCGGTGGCCTCACTGCCTACATTATGCCATCGGTGTATGCCGAGAAGCCCGAGATGTACCTGTACGACTTAGCAGTCCTTGCAGACTACCAGCGCAAGGGAATCGGTAGGCAGCTGCTTGATGAGCTTAAGAAGGTAGGTCGTGCTCACAATGTTTCAGAATTCTACGTGCAGGCAGACATTGTTGATGATGGTGCATTAGCCTTTTACCGTGCGACAGGCGGAGTAGAGGAGGATGTTCGGCATTTTGACTACCAGGTGTAGTATAGATGCATGCACAGTACTCAAGGATTCTCCAAAATCATTCTCGTATCGGCCGTGGCAGTTGCCGTGCTCTTAGTTGGCGCACTTATAGCCAGCACTAATCGCAACGATGGAGCAAACGGTGCCTCGACGGGGGCCGCAACAAGGGGCACCCCAACCGCCACGCCAACTCCCGAGGCAGACATTGCCCTCTATAATGTTGGCTTGAACAGCTTCGATACAATCTCGTACTCCCGATTTGCAACTAACGAGTACAAA
>CALBLZ010000006.1 GCA_937895715.1 uncultured Candidatus Berkelbacteria bacterium | reverse complement strand
GTGAAGTCGTAACAAGGTAGCCGTAGGGGAACCTGCGGCTGGATCACCTCCTTAAAACGACGAAGCTGCGAGGTGCGTCGGAGCGCCCACACAAGTTACCTGAATGAAGGGTCTGCGGACCCGCAAGAACGCCTTGGGTCTGTAGCTCAGTTGGTTAGAGCGCACCCCTGATAAGGGTGAGGTCGCTGGTTCAACTCCAGCCAGACCCACCATCTGCGAAGCCCTGCGGGGCCATAGCTCAGCTGGGAGAGCGCCTGCCTTGCACGCAGGAGGTCGGGAGTTCGATCCTCCCTGGCTCCACCAAATCTGGGGTGGTATCGTGTTAAGCCCTCAAGGCTCGCTGGAGTCTTGAGGGCTTCGCATCGGCGAAGTGAAGTTCTTTAACAATTAGGTTAGATCGTTGAAGACGCGCGCTAGACGCAAGTCTGGCGGGATGCGTTGCTTATGTCGGCGTATGACTCCAAAGTTTTTGGGGTTATATGGTCAAGTGACAAAGCGCATACGGTGGATGCCTAGGCGGTAGGAGGCGATGAAGGACGTGGTAGCCTGCGATAAGCCTCGGGGAGCTGGCAAACAAGCTTTGATCCGGGGATGTCCGAATGGGGAAACCCACCCGTCATAAGACGGGTATCAACATCTGAATCCATAGGGTGTTGAAGCGAACCCGGGGAACTGAAACATCTAAGTACCCGGAGGAAAAGAAATCAACCGAGATTCCCTTAGTAGCGGCGAGCGAACGGGGATTAGCCCTTAAGTCATCTTTGCGTTAGTGGAACAGTCTGGAAAGTCTGGCGATACCGGGTGATAGCCCCGTACACGAAAACGCGTTGGTGATGAAATCGAGTAAGGCGGGACACGTGAAATCCTGTCTGAACATGGGGGGACCATCCTCCAAGGCTAAATACTCCCTACCGACCGATAGTGAACCAGTACCGTGAGGGAAAGGCGAAAAGAACCCCGTAGAGGGGAGTGAAATAGATCCTGAAACCGTATGCGTACAAGCAGTCGGAGCCCGCAAGGGTGACGGCGTACCTTTTGTATAATGGG
>CALBLZ010000005.1 GCA_937895715.1 uncultured Candidatus Berkelbacteria bacterium | reverse complement strand
TTCTCCCGATGGGTCGTCGGCAAGGTTGTGCTCTTGTGTTGAGTACTGAATCCAATCCGGGCGGGACGGCACGAGTACTCGACTGGCGCTTGCGAATGTTTCGATCCAGCGCTGGGATCGCACGGGAGGTGGGCTTGGTTTGTTAGGTTTCATCGGCGGTTCCGTGCGTTCTCTATACCAGGTTTAATCAGTATTTGCAATGAGCTAGTGGTCACGAGCGAGTACTGCTGGTGCCCTGTTTACGATTCATTGTTTCCACAGTCCCTTTCTAGTAGTGTGTGGCTACCCGCAGTGCATGCACATGCGGAGTTGGGGCATCGAGCACGAAAGTGGCTGTTCGCGATGCTGGAGAGAGTCAGTCACATACAGAGAACTCTCTCCCAGGTGATTATGAAGAAGATACACAGAGACCGCCGTGCAAGTACCCGGCGAAGGTCGCGGTGCTTATGTGATCGGTACCGCCGCTGGGTATTCGATACACTTACTTGGCAGGATATTCTTGCACATTTCTCTATTGAACCGGCGCATGTTACGCAGTACGGAACGATTCTGCTGCACTGTCCGTTTCATGAGGGGCCTCGTGACCCCAAGATCTCTATCGGCAGGCCACGGCGACCCGATCTATGGCATTGTTGGTACTGTGGCGAAGGTGGCGACAAGGTTGACTTTATTCTCGCGTACAGCGGGTTGCAGCGCGCCAGAGTTGCTCAGAAGAAGGCATACATTGCCAGTATTCGTCGTTCGGAGTGAGCTTCGGCATCAGCCGGGGCTCATTTTCTAATATCGGTAGCTGGCCAAGTCTACCTACTTATCGTAGTGCCACTACCTATTCTAATTGACAGGAGCCGAAAAGCGCGCTAAAATCTTTCGGTATGCGAACCTTCCTGCGTAAGCTCATTGAACATGAGCTCTTTGAAAAACTTATTGTTGCGGTGATTCTGGTCAACACCGTAACCCTGATTCTCGAGGCTATCCCGGTTTCGCAGCAGCCGTGGAAGCAAATCCTCCTGGGGATTGACCGGACGGCACTGGCAATCTTCTGGGTTGAGGCAGTGCTTAAGATTGCTGCCAAAGGCCGTGAGTACTGGAAGGGGTGGAATCTGTTCGACTTTGCCATCCTCCTGCTCACTAGCATGCCAGCGGTGGGCAACTTCTCGGCCCTGCGAGCGCTCCGGATTATGCGCGCGCTCCGGCTGTTTTCGGTGGTGCCGCAGTTCCGGTTTGTGGCAGAAGCCTTTGTGGCGTCTATCAAGACCATCCTGGCCACCATTGGGATTATCACAGTGATCACCCTGATTGTCTCCGTGATGGCGGTAGGGATCTTGGGGACAAAGCATCCGGAACAGTTTGGGACATTGACCAAGTCTATCTTCTCGATGCTTCAGCTGATGACGCTCGAGAACTGGCCGGGGATTATCGTCCCAATCTACGAAAATGCCTCAGTCGGTGAGGCCCTGGTGTACACTCTGTTTTTTGGGGCGCATTTCGTAGTCTCAACTGTTGCGCTGTTCAACCTCTTGATTGCAGCGGTACTCAAGAGTATCGAGCGGCCTGAAGGATTGAGCGACAAAGACATAGAACGGATCGCGGACGCTGTTGCGAAGCGAGTATCCCTGAAGAGCGGTCATGATTGACCGCTCTTTTCTTATTCTCACGTCTTATTGCAGATAGGAGACGGCTTTGAACTATTTGTTCTAGCGCTGGACTTTGCGCTGTAGCCGGGGAGCCGGGGAAAGGATTGCAGAGAGGAACACAGCTGCCACCACAATCTTTTGCCCGGTGGCTATCCATGTTCGCTCAGCATCGCTACCAGAGGGGTGTACTATCAGAAGCACCACGATAAACGCAGCAAGCAAAGCGGTGGTTAGGAACCTGCGCACGAGTACGCTGTGCGCTGTTAGGACAAGTACGAGGAGAAAGAAAAGGTAGTTGTGGAGGTTTGACGCAAGATCTGACGGGAAGATGGCAACTGCGGCAAGGAGAGCGGCCATAATGGGAGCAACGGCACGGTAGCGTTTGTAGCGATAGGCGTCTGCAAAGAGAAAGCCCGCTGCCGACCCCATGCCAAGCATGTAGAGGCCAAGTTGGATCGGAAGTATCTTCTCCCCGGCGTAGCCAATCGTCATGCCAAGGTCACTGATTGTGTTTTGGAACGGCAGGTATGAAGCAGTGTGTGAGAACGGCGTGCCGCCGGGGTAGAGGAAGGCGGCTGCCACTAAACTAGTGAGCGAGACGAGCGCTAGCACCCGCATGCTGCGGGCTGGTTCTTCATAGAACAGGAGCTTAGTGTTGCGCATTTGATTATTGTAGTCGATTCCTTCAATTTCCATGAATGTCCCAAGCCCGGCAACGGTATCGAGGTGGAACTTCACATTCTCAATGAAATAAATTTCGCGCTGCTTGTCGACCGTTTTCTAACTACATGCAGTAATCGCTTTTCTTCCCGCTTGTTGGGTCACCAGGAGGTAGCCCTCGAACTATTGCCTCATCATTTGCTGAAAGCCAATCAAACCAACAGATCGCGTGCCAGCTGAGCTCCTTGTCTTGCGCGTGCACCGTCTTGTAGGAAGAGCTAGCGCTTGCCGCATTGGTGGTCCGGTAGTCGTACACTCCAAAGTCGAAGAAGGTATTTTTATCCTTTATGATACCGACCGCCGTTCCGAGTGTCTTACCTTGCTTCAGGAATACCGGGGGAGAAATGCTCTGGGTTCTGGAATCACCCTCCTTAGCTTCCGGCCAAGCTAAAGTCAGCGCCATCATCTCTTCGGGGAGCTCACGTAAGTGGCCTACCCGGTACAGCACACCGCAGTTGTTCATTACATCGAAGGTGTACTGGATCTCTCCCTCCGCCCTGTAGTGGCCGCCCCTTACAATGAAACCGTCAATTGGTGCGGTGACGGAAATAGAGCGGTTACTGCTCTGGTCAAAGCGGAATCCACCGTGTGGCTTGTAGTTTCCGCCGCGGGTTTGTCCCGGATAGAGTATGCTTGTGGCTTTGGAAAGGTCGGTAGGTGGAGCTAGAGTAAGAGTTTCCTCACAGGTGGGTGGGGTGCTCGTGGCTTGCCAGTCCCCATCTCGTTGTTGCCAGATAAGCTGGGTAGAAGGGAGGGTTTCGGAAGATGGAGAAGCTAGGGCGCTTTGTGAAGGACGTAACGTTGCTGAAGTGACGACGCTTTCCGACAGCTCGTTTTGAACAGAGGACTGGTTTTTCTGCCGTGTTGCTACGGCAATACCTCCCGCTACCAAGATTAGTACTAGTGCAGAAGCCACCCACCAGTATTTCTTTATGAAAGGGGATTTACTTGAGGAGTCAACCTGGATGACAGGTTCTGATTCGGATGATGGTTCAATAGTTGGCCGTTCTTTGTCCATAAGAATGTGTAACTAATTGCTTCCCTTAGTATATGCGAAGTAGGGGTAGGCGGAGAATGTGTATGCAGTATTTATAGAGGTGCTACGGTCACCTGGTACTAGGCAGTGTGGTAAGGTGTGTATAGACTTTAGGAAAAGAGTAACCAGGAACAATATGGCGAATGCGCAAATGGATTCAAATGACCTATCAGGAAAAGTAGCCATCGTTACTGGATCCAACGCGGGCTTGGGGTTTGAAACTGCCCTAGATTTGTATC
>CALBLZ010000004.1 GCA_937895715.1 uncultured Candidatus Berkelbacteria bacterium | reverse complement strand
TGTGTATTCTATGCCAAGGACTTACGGCGACAAAGCAAAAATAGACTCGACATCTAGCTATAAACCTGGTAAGTTCCTCAAGAACCACATCTTCGGCGGTCGCACTGTCCGCATCTATAGCAAGTGAATTAAGGAGCTCGCAGTCAATCGGCAGCGGGCTCCTTGCCATATGGTGCTATGATACGGTTATCTATCCGTAACAACACCATATGTCATGGATCGTACTCATTATTGTCGGTGGAATCATTGGGTGGCTCGCTAGTCTCATAATGAAGACTGACGGTCAGCAGGGGTTACTTGCAAACGTTGCAATTGGTATCGTTGGCTCACTTTTGGGTCGCTGGCTGTTTCTCGATATTCTCGGCTTTGGCACCGCTGAAGCTGCAGGGGAGTTCTCACTCATTGGTTTGTTCTGGGGTGTAGCAGGTGCTGCGATCCTCATCTTTATTCTTAAGGCTCTCAAAGTCCTTAAGTAGTATTTGTGGGTGTATACTAGATACATCATGTCTCTTTTCTCTCTATTTTCGGGGGCAGATAGTCAGCAGAAGGTTGTTGAGCAGGCCATGCTCCGTGAAAAGCAGCTCGCAGCAGAGCGGCAAGCTTTAGAATTACAGCGTCAAGAAAAAATGATGCGCCAGGTTGAGCTCTGGAGCATTATGGAGCTCTCGTACGAGCTAGAAGAAGAGTACCACACAGTTACGGCCACTATTGCCGAGCTAGTAAAACATATTGCCGCCATCGATGAGTATGTCGGCAAGCTTAGAAGTGCTCGCATGGAATGTCGCGATAAAGAAGCGTGTGAGCAGATTAAGAGCATTCTACTTATTGTTGACCCCTGGGTTGAGAAGCAAAAAGAAGGGAAAACAGATGCGCTTCCAACAGTCCTTCCTGTTAAGACAGCATCATAAACCAATTCTAATTATTGGCTTACCATATTGACAAAAACCTCTCAATATGGTATACCCAACCTGTCTTCGTAGAGATACAAGACGACCTTCCAGCAAGCGGGATTTTACCCAAAGCTGAAAAACGAACCTGCCTGCGCAAGTAGAGTAGAATTCGGAAGGTTTACAGCCCATGGTCAAATGCGTCCAGCTCGGTCTTCGTGATCGTTGCGTGCTCGCTTCCAGCCTAGGCTATCCGCTGCAGCAATGCTGCAGGACGTCGCAAGACGTCTGGCGGGTGGGTCTACAAGCGGAGCGCAGTACGCTCGGGATGTTACCAGCGACGGGGAACCGTCGCACCCAGTAACATTACGCCGAGCAGTGCTTGGATGAACAATGTTGTAGCTGCTACGCTGCACCACGTTTATCCAGCCACCTTTCTGGCAACGGAAAGGCGGACCGCCCTAGTACAGAGGAACCGAATCCAAGATCTCTTGGTGACGGGTACTCAGAGCGGGCTACGGCCACAGCGGTTATCGCAGAGGAGCTTCGTTTAGTAAGAACAACAATGCCGAGCAATCGGCCACCTAGTTCCCTTAACGACTGTTCGACACTCAAACTGTCTCTCCTGCTGCGCTTTCACGACCGCTAATGGGGACACAATTCAGTGTTCGTTTTGCCTTCCTTCGACGGTTCGGCACAACAGCACACGAGTGCGTACTACTTATTCTACTGCGATGCAGATAGGGCCTCCGGGCTCATTTGCACTTGCCGTTGAAGCGGTGGGCTCCTCACCAATTTGCAGAGCACCACATCCTATATGGACGTGGTGCTCTTGCTGTTTACGCCACTAAATTTATAGTAAAGAGACGTGACTAACTGGCGCACTCTCATCTTGCGGTCGGTAGGGGTAGTGGGATTACTTATTGTAATAACCGCAACTATTGTTGATACAGCGGCCCAGCGCATCCCCACAATAGACATGCGACCGGCCACTCGCGACTTGGCGCAGGTTGGGCTGGATCAGTATCGGGTTACCAAGGTAGTAGACGGTGATACTATTCATGCGGCACGCGATGCTGAAGAGGTTACGGTTCGGCTGATTGGTGTCGATACACCAGAGTCTGTTGACCCCCGTAAACCTGTACAGTGTTTTGCAAAGGAGGCGAGTAGCTTTGTGTCACAGTTACTCGATGGAAAAGTTGTGACACTGGTTATCGACCCCACCCAAGATGAGAAAGATAGGTACGGCCGACTGCTCCGCTACGTACTCCTACCAGACGGGCAGGTTGCAAACCAAAGCATTATTGAACTGGGGTATGGGTACGAGTACACCTACGACACCCCGTACCAGCGCCAGCGAGCATTTCGCGAGGCGCAAGCAGAAGCCCGCGCTGAGGAGCGTGGGCTTTGGTCTGCATCTACCTGCAATGGCCAGCGATAGTTACCAGATTCGGTAGGTAACGGTAACGGTTGTGCGAACTTCCTGTGTGCCAATTTGAATGATGGGCATTCCAGATCCATCAGTAGCAGTGCCTTCTTTTGTAACTCCACTTGGGGCGCTGGACATACTGTCGTAAGCAGGCATACCGATTGGGTAGGGATATCCTATAGCGGTATCACTTATATTTGTAACCTTGCCGAGTCGACTCCCCATTGCTTTGGCAGTTTGATCTGCCTTTTTGCGGGCGCTTGCTATTGCTTTATCGCGCGCTTCTAATTCGAGATTAGCTCGAGTTTCACTGGTAAAACTTGGGAGGGGAGTTACTGTGCTCGTAGCACCGCTGGTTGAAAGATAATCACTTACCTTTCGGGCAATTTCTGAATCGGTAACTGTTGCGGTGATGCTGTAATTGGCTGTGTATCCAGTAGCACTGGTTTGTCCGTAGGCAGGCCAACTAGAAACGCCGGTTTGAATCTTGGCAGTTTCTACCCCAAGCTCTTTAAGTTTTGCCACCACAGCGTTACCAGATTCGGATACGCTTTTTATAGCAGCTTCAGAGGTTTCAGCCGTTTTTTGGTACGCTGGAACAAACTGGTAGTAATCAGGTGCACGCTCGACGATACCTTCACCGGAAACGATTATCGTTTTAAATAGACCAAGATTTTGCCAGGGTTGGCCGTACACTACACTGCCTACCAAGAGCAGTGCCAAAACACCACTAACGATCCGCCAGTCGAGTGAGAGGTTTGTTTTCATGCGATGAGTATACACCCGACCCCCCTCTATAACGCAAATGGGGCAGCGTACGATTGTACACTGCCCCAAGTGGCTACCTGATGGTTTTTGACCACCAGGCGTAGTTGTGGCTGACATCCGGGTGTGCGAGCGAGGTTCCCCGCCCTCTGACGGAAATAGAGCCTAGGTCGGTTCCACTGCTGAAGGGCTCTCCGTAGAGCCGGGCAGTTGCCAGGATATCGGGGCCATTTGGCAGGTTCATCACCGTTTCGGTCCAGCTGTGAGGCAGGATATCTGCCTTGGTTTGCGCTAGGCAAACGGCAAGCAGATTCTGCTCTCGCAACTCCGTGCCATGTGCCCCGCGCTCTTCGTCGGCCGAGTAGTACGGCTCGCTGCGTGGGTGGTCTGCCTGCTCTGGATTGAGAAGGCGCACCACATCGTCGTAGTGAAACCCAGTTCCCTTTACCGTCTGTACTAGCCCGGCAGTGTCCCAAGACACCCTCCCTGGGGTAGTTTGGTACCCGAGGACTGATTGTGCCCCAAGCATTTCGGCTCGGAAACTCATCTGGTGTACTGCATGCCACTGCGGCGGGTTCGCAATGATCTGCGAAACTACTACCGGCTTTGCCTCACGCCAGGGAAGGCAGAGGAAATCAGCCCCTGCAATCACCAGGCAATGGTGCTTCTGCGCAATGCGGTATGTGGCCGTTCTTAGCCACTCCCAGATCTGCTGGTGGTGGTGGGCGACTAGTTCACTGTAAGAGAACTGCTTGCTTTCCCAGCGCACACGCTGATCTTTAGGAGTGCTCTTGCTCGCAAGCTGTTTCCAGATGTTGAGCAAGGATTGCTGTACGTCGATGCGCGATGTGCTTAGGGGCCCGAGCTCCACAATTGCATCGCGGTAGCACGGATTGCCCAAGATGATCGGCAGGTGCAGCCCAGTAGGGAGCACCAGAACCCGACGCTCGGGAGCGTCCTGCTTTGGGGGGACGTACCCAAAGAATCGAGAGTGGTGATGGTCGGGGCCTTGCCCAAGCCATGCACGGAAGCCGTCGAAGCTGCTGCACTGCGAAAGGTCGTGGCGGTTCCTGGGGAACCGCAGTGATTGAACTGCGACTCTCAACGGCGTGAGAGACTTTGTTTGCGAATTGTATGGCATTTTCCCTCGCGCCGAAAATCTTTTTGGCGTTGGAGCAATTTAACCAGAAAAACAGCAAAATTACAAGTAGTTTTACGGGGCAGTACAGATTCACGACCACCGTAGCTTCTGCTAGTATTGTCGTATTCATATATGTTTTAGACAGAATCATGTCAGCTTCGATGCCACGCACAACCGTTAGTCAGCTCGCTTCATGTATTGGGCAAACCGTTCTGCTCGAAGGGTTTGTACAGGCGCTCCGCCACCAGGGTGGACTTAAATTCCTAATTCTCCGGGACGCAACAGGAATTGCGCAGGGAGTCTTATTTAAGGGAAATGCTGAGGCGTTTGCAGTAGCTGCAGATATTTCTGTGGAATCGGTAGTGCGCATCACAGGGCAAGCCAAGGAAGAGAAGCAGGCTCCAGGGGGAGTGGAGGTTGCGATCGATACAATCGAAGTGCTTTCAGCTGCAGAGCCAGAGCTACCTATTCCCGTTGTTGTAGAGAAGGGTGCCGAAGAGGTTAGCCTCCCGATGCGTCTCGACTGGCGCTGGCTTGACCTTCGCCGCGAAGAGAGCTTGCAGATCTTTAAGGTTTGGACAGAGCTCGAGCGGGGGTTCCGTGAAGTTTGGGCACAGAAGGGCTATACCCAGATCTATACCCCTTCATTCATGAACACTTCTAGTGAGACGGGGGCCGAGGTATTCGAAGTCTCCTACTTCGAAAAGAAGGCATACCTTGCCCAGTCACCACAGTTCTACAAGCAGATGGCGATGGCGGCAGGGTTTGAAAAGGTGTTTATGGTTGGGCCAGTGTTTCGTGCAGAACCTTCATTCACTACTCGTCACATGACAGAGTTCACTGGGTGGGATTTTGAATTGTCGTACATTGAGTCCCACCACGACGTGATGGATGAAGAAGAGGCATGTATTGTTAAAGGCTTTGAGTATATCAAGAACAACCTTGGCCTTGAGATCGACGTTCCAACCCAACCCTTCCCACGATTGACCCTAGCTGAAGTCAAGGAGAAGCTAGCGAAGAAAGGTGTACATAGCGAGAAATCAGACGATCTTTCTCCAGAAGAGGAACGTGCAATCTGCGCGTTAGTGAAGGAGGAACACAACCATGACTTCGTATTTGTAACTGACTACCCAGCTAGCATTCGAGCCTTCTACCATATGAGGCATGAAGATCAGCCAACTCTTACCAAGAGCTTCGACTTGATGTACAGAGGTCTAGAGATTACAACGGGTGCTCAGAGAGAACATCGAATAGAAGTGCTAAAGAAGCAGGCTCTCGAGAAAGGCATGAGCCTGGAGTCACTGGAGCAGTACATAAACTTCTTTAAATACGGATGCCCACCGCATGGGGGTGCTGGTATTGGCCCAGGGCGGATAGTGATGATGCTGCTTGGTCTCGATTCAGTTAAAGAGGCAACTTTCCTCCCACGCGACGTAAAACGTCTTACTCCGTAACGGCACATAAAAAAGAGCGGCCCAGGTTGGGTCGCTCTTTTTGGTTCTAAATGATGATGGTATTGAGAAAGGAATCCAGCTTATCTGAGAGTTCATCTACCGTACTCGGAATATTGCCGCGCACAATGTCGTTAGGGTCACCGCCAGAGCCGTTGTGTAGAAAGTTTCGCATATCATCTTTCCAGCGGGCAAGCTCTGCCTCGAGTAGGGATAGTGTCTGAATATCTGATCGGTCCAGAGCAGCGGCTGCAGATCGTAGGTGGTGAAACCGTGAAGTTAGATCACTAACAGCAGCAGAGAGCGTTAGGTCATGTACCTCCCGGTGAGAGTTGTCGGGGACATTAACCCACCATACAGTGAAGCGTAACTCACTTAACTCGGAATCCTGAACGTTCGAGATTGAGCGGACGGGAAGAGCCTCTGGAGTAGGCTGGCCATTTTCGTCAAATAAGAGATCTTGCGCAAGCCTGGGTTGGAAGTTTTCTCGCATATTGTCACAGTACCAGATAAATGCGACTCCCCAAAGGACTCCTTGAGGCCCCTAGTAAATCTAGATTTGAGTTGAGATGAGGCGAAGAACAATAAGTACTACTGCGTAGAAAGCAACACCGGTAAGTATTCCGCGGATTCGTTCTTTTGCCTTTTTTTGTCCGTCTGAGTTTGCTCCCATCATGTACTCGACACCTGAGAACACGATCATTATTACAGCGGCGGTTAGCACATAGACACCGATGCCGTCAGTGCCGAGTAGAACGGATACATAGTTCCAGAAGGTCCAGTCGGGACAAGTGCCAGCAACAAGTATTCCGGGTTTAGGAGTAACGCCTCCGGTGCAGGTGACAGCTGCCAGTACACTTGAGGGCGAAAAGATCAGTAGGGCAAGCGCCGGTAATGCCAGATATCTTTTTGTGTTAGCCATGCGTCTATTCTCTAACACTTAGAGATTAACTGCAATTGATTATAGGTATGTCGCGTAT
>CALBLZ010000003.1 GCA_937895715.1 uncultured Candidatus Berkelbacteria bacterium | reverse complement strand
CGTCTACGAGAGTGGTTTTACCGTGATCTACGTGGGCAATAATGGCGACGTTTCGGATAGACATAAAAAAAGAGGGTGAGAACGTATTGGTCTGTGCAGCGTATCAGATTATTTCTGATTTTTCTACCCCTGCAGGACTGTCTGGCTACTGGGCAAAAATATTTAACGAAGCACGAATACCGCTGCTATACGCTGAACGGGCTCGATCGATAACTTCTACAACCTCAGAACTGTTGCGCGAATAGAAGTAGTACATATCACCAGTGCCCGCCTTCTTGCCTGTTTCGGCCGTGTAGCTTAGCTGCCCTCCGGTTAGTCCCCGTGTCCAGCGCGCAAACACGTTGCCCGCTGTAGCCGCTCCTAGCACGTCATCTACGGTAGTAAATGTACCAGTAAGCCCCTTTGCTTTACCCAACTGAGCTGCTGTTGTATACACGGTTATCTCCATGGCCGGCAGTGAAGAGGTTGAGGCCTTGGTAGTATCGTACACGGCCACAGAGAATGCGTAGTTAGCACTAGCTGAGCGCGATGTAACCTCATAGGTGGAAGGATAGACAAAACTTATCTGATTAGCCTGGCTGCGATAGGTTAAGTTTGTACTCGCTACAGGAGAAGTAGATGGAGCTACCGATGCGCTACTACTCGGGGTGGGAGAAACGGTAACAGACAGATCTGCGGTTGCCGCTGGGGTAGGAGTTGGGCCGTAGACCGTGCGAGCTTCGGGGCGGCCGTTAATCATAGAGATCATGGCGTAGACAATGCCGGCAAACAAAAGAGCTCCACCAACAACCATCAGGAGGGTTCGATTTTTCCAGATTGGAGGCTTCTCTAGGCTCGGCGCGGCAAGTGACGTGCCAGCAAGTGCTGCTGCCACCGGAATCTCTACCTTTACCGGAGTCGGTTGCGGAGTAGGATCAACCATGCTTCTAGTATACCGCAGCTAGCGCCGAATCATCGTCTTGTGCGCAAGCTTCTTTTCCATTGCCTCTTCTAAGAGGTCTTTGTACTCGAGTTCATTTGGTTCAAGCTTTAACGCGCGCTTAAACGACGACTCAGCTTTCGCATATTGGCGCATCGCCATGTACGCCTTACCCAGATTTGAGTGGCGATTAGCGTTGTGTTCGTCTTGGCGCATCGCAAGTTCAAACTGACGAATTGAGTCGGCGAACTTATCTTGGTTATACAGAACAAGGCCCAGGTTATTCAGAATGTATCCGTTTTCTGGGTCGGTTTTGAGGGCCTGGCGGAATGCCTCTTCGGCGTCTACCCAGTCTTCTCCGGTCTCAAGGTAGATAACTCCAAGGCGACTGTATGCCTTACTACAGCGCGGATCTTTGGCTGCAACTTCGAGGTAGAGTTGCTCAGCCGCTTTTAATTCACCCTTACGAAAATGGATGTCGGCTTGGTTTAGCTTTTCCTGTAGCTCAGGAAATTTTGTTGATGGTTGTGCCACATCGTTTTCCGCCTTAGGAAGCACCGCGTCTAGCAGAAAGCCAGAATCGTCTGATTCGCTATTCTTACGCTGACTTGATGACTTTGCCGCCATTGGAGTGCCAGAAAAGAAGTCTTTCTTACCTGGTTCATCTGCGCTCCCTGCCTTCGTTTTGCGCTGACGAGGTGGAATTTGCTGACGCGCAGTGATCTTTGCAAATAGCTTCGTCAAAAAAGGACTTTTTGCTAGGACTTTCTGCCAGTCAATAAGCAAAAGAACCAACAGAACCGAAAGAATGACAATAATATAGATGATCATGGCATGCTTAAGATGAAAAGCCTTCTTGCACTATCTCATGCTGAATCGTGCTGTGCAAGAGACCTGTTTTATAGAGTACAGTACCCACTCGATCCACCTGCTCTTTTGTTTGGTTTGGCATCGCTTCTAGGTAGCTCTGCCAGCCTGTTGCGCCCGATGTAGCCTGTGTATACTCCCCTACTATTGTCTGAGGGAGAGAAATACGGCGCACACGCGAACGAAGTGTGGGCAGGAGCAAAGAACCACTGCTCACCATAACAATCTTTAGGTACGTTGGTGGCTCCTCAATAAGCTTGAGCAGCATGTTTGCAACTTCGCGGCGCCACTGGTCTGCAGAACCAATGACAGCAAGCTTTGCCTCTCCTACAGGCGTATGGTTTGCGAAGTGCAGCAAGCTTTTTA
>CALBLZ010000002.1 GCA_937895715.1 uncultured Candidatus Berkelbacteria bacterium | reverse complement strand
CGTATTGCGGATAAACCAATCAACAAGCTTGGCATTCCAGCCAACTGGTTGAATAATCGGGTGATTGTCGCGCTCGGCCATAACGGTGCATTAAGGGTAGTAGGTAGTAAAAGTTTGCACTCTTTTGTTTCTAGCCTAGCAGGATCACTCAGGAATGGAAAGAATGCTTTACATTACAGCAAGACCTCGCACGATGTGTGCGAGGTCTTGAGATTGTTGTCGGCGTTTGGAGTTAGGCCAGTTCGTGCTCTCGAGTGAACTCCATGCCTGGGCAGCCCTTGTAGGCCCAGACGGAGAACCCCAGACAGGCGGTGAGAAAGAGCACTTGCTGCAAATCGGTGCCAGTAAGTGGTCTGTTACCAATCTCGCCGATAACCATCAAGGCTATGACTCCCCAACCAGCTAGGGCGACGCCCCAGATGAGCTTGCGCACCCAGACGAAATACTGGGTTGCGCGGCCGACGTACATCACAGCCACAAGCGCCCAAAGGGGCACAAACAGCTCGTGCTGGATGAAGAAGATGCCCGAGAGGCAGAAGATGGTGAAAAGGACCGAAGCCCAAACGGCGAAACTTTCGATGATTTCTTTGCGGTTGTTCATGAAATGCTCTCCCAAGCGCGGCTCCCGGCTTTCGCCAGAGCCTTTCCAAACGCGGGTTGTTAACTCGGGCGGAATTCTATCACATTCTTGAGTAAATGTCAAGTACTACGGGGGGCAAGCCGCTTACGCCAACTACAGCCGTTTCAAAAACAAGCCATCTTTAATAATAGAGTATGTTCTGCTACGCTTCGTTCGTATGCATGTTTCACTAGCAGCTGAAAAGCTTTTTTCTTTTTTTGGGATTCCGGTAAACAACGCCATCTTTACTACCTGGATAGTAATGGCAGTGCTAATTGTGATGGCAGTTATGGTACGCCGCAAGCTCAGCACCATCCCCGGCCGTTTTCAGGCTACCCTCGAGATGGTATACGGCTACTTTTTGGATACTGCTGACAATGTTGTAGGCAACCCAAAGGTAGTGCGAGAAATGATGCCCTTCGTAATGACGCTCTTTCTTTTCATCCTTCTCTCCAACTGGACCGGCGTTCTTCCTGGCAACTCAACCGTAGGAATAAGCCACGCCGCAGCAGCCAGCGCGGAGGAAAAGCACCACATCATCTCGTTCCTGCGGCCACCATCCACCGACCTAAATATGGTGCTCGTAATGGCGATGCTTGCAGTTGGATACGTGCAGTACCTTGGCATGAAGTATGTTGGGGTAAAGAAGTACCTCGGCAAGTTCTTTAACTTCTCTGGACCAATCCAATTCTTTATTGGAATCCTTGAGTTTATTTCTGAGCTCACCCGAACCCTCAGCTACACCTTCCGCTTGTTTGGAAACATTTTCGCTGGGAAGGTGCTCGTAACGGTTATGTTCTTTCTTACCATTAGTTTTGTTCCCTTCGTTCCTATTCTTCCTGTCCCCTTCTTTATGCTTGAGATGTTTGTAGGAGCAATTCAGGCGTTTGTATTTTGTTTCTTGGTAATAGTGCTGACATCCGTAGCGGTTAGTGATAGCCACTAAGGGTCAGCAGTATTACTAAGATTATATATACAAGCTAGAAGTAATTTGGAGCCCTATGACCTCAGAAATGTTAAACGTTATCGTTGCCGGCGCAACCATCGCCCTTGGAACCATCGCCCCAGCAGTTGCTATGGGTATGATCATCAGTAAGGCTCTCGAGGCAATCGGCCGCAACCCAGAGACCGAAGGCCCAGTACGTACCACTATGGTACTTGGTGTAGCCTTCGTAGAATCTATCGCAATTTTCGCGCTGGTTATCGCCCTGATCGTTAAGTTCGTATAAGTAGCTCACACAAAGAACCATGGAAGCGCTCGGCATCGACCTCAAATATTTTCTCTTTCAACTGGTCAACTTTGTCGTGCTCTTCCTAATTCTTAAGAAGCTGCTCCACAAACCGTTGGTCACCCTTCTCGACAAGCGTAAAGCCGAAATTGAAAGCGGTCTTACGAATGCCGAAAAAATGAAGCACGCCCTTGCCGAAACTGAATCAAAGCAAGAGGAACTTATTGCAAGCGCCCGCACCGAAGCTCGCGCCTTGGTAGACGAAACGCGCGCTCAAGCCAAGGAGCTCGAGCGTACTCTTAGCGAAGAAGCCAAGCGAAAGGCAGAGAATGTGATGCAGGGAGCACGAGCTGAACTCGCAGAAGAGCGAGAGCAACTGCGCACAGAACTCAAGCAAGAACTAGCTGAAATGGTAGTTACCGCTACAGAAAAAGTCTTGCAGCAGCCACTCGCGAGCAGCGAAAAGAAGGCACAGGTTGCTAAATTGGTAACGGAGACAAAGTAATGAATCAATCCCCTGCCAAGCGCATCGCCACCGAACTGCTCGACTACCTAAAGCAAGAAGGCTTGCTCGAGCACCTGCCTGCCCTCACCGAAGAGCTGCAGCAAGAAGTCTGGCGCAACCAAGATATAAGTGTAATCAGTGCTGAAGAGCTACCTGAAGCCCAAAAGAAAGAGCTCGCCCACTCCCTCACTGCTAAGTGGGGAGAGCACCGGATTGTCTACAGCATCGATTCAACCATCGTATCTGGAATAGTCATACGCTACCAAAGCAATGTCATCGACCTCAGTGGCAGGCGTTCACTGCAAGATTTGGCTCATACCCTAAGTAAGTAATATGTCTGATACCACACTCATTTCCGAACTAAAAAGCCGTCTCGGTTCCTGGAAACCTTCACATTCCGAGCAGGTTGTCGGGGTTGTAGAGCGCGTTGGTGACGGCATCGTTACCATCAGCGGCCTACCTAATACTAAAGCTGGCGAACTACTCCACATCCAAACCGATGCCGAACCAGTTCCTGCCCTTGCTCTTAACCTCGAAAAGAGCACTATCGGCGCCATCATTTTTGGTGAAAGCAGCCGGGTTGTTGCAGGCATGAGCGTGATCGGAACCGGCGAAGTTGCCACGGTCCCGGTGGGTGACGCCTTGGTTGGTCGAGTTGTTAATTCTCTTGGAGAAGCAATCGATGGACGTGGCGAGCTAAAGACAACTGAGCGAAACCCAATCGAAAAGGTTGCTCCCGGCGTAATTACTCGTCAGAGCGTAAATCAGCCACTCCAAACTGGTGTAACTGCTATCGACGCTGTTATTCCAATCGGCCGTGGACAGCGCGAGCTGATCATTGGTGACCGCGGAACCGGTAAAACCGCTATTGCCATCGACACCATCATCAACCAAAAAGATACAGGCGTAATCTGTATCTACGTAGCAATTGCCCAAAAAGAATCTAAGATTGCTCGCTTGCGCGCCCAGCTCGAAGAGCACAACGCTATGGCGCACACCATTCTCGTTGTCGCCGGTGCGTCCGACCCCGCCTCTATGCAGTTTATTGCTCCATACGCCGGTGCCGCTATTGGTGAGTACTTCATGGGTAAGGGTCAGGACGTGTTAATTATTTACGACGACCTCACCAAGCACGCCAACTCCTACCGCGAAATCTCACTCCTGCTCCGTCGCCCACCAGGTCGCGAAGCCTACCCTGGTGACGTATTCTACCTCCACTCTCGCCTACTCGAGCGTGCTGCCCGACTGAATGCTGAGAACGGCGGTGGCTCACTTACCGCCCTGCCAATTATCGAAACCCAGGCTGGGGATATTTCTGCCTACATTCCAACCAACGTCATCTCGATTACTGACGGGCAGATCTTCCTAGAGTCAGAACTCTTCTACCAAGGTATCCGTCCAGCCGTAAACGTGGGGCTTTCTGTTTCACGTGTGGGTGGATCAGCCCAGCGCAAGGCAATGAAGAAAGTTGCAGGCCCGCTCCGCCTTGAGCTTGCTCAGTACCGAGAGCTCGCTTCCTTTGCACAGTTTAGCTCTGATCTTGATGACGCTACTAAGCAGCAAATAGAGCGTGGTAAGCGCCTTACCGAGCTCCTAAAGCAGCCACAGTACAGCCCACTTTCAGTTGCCCAACAGGTTGCTAGTATTTATGCCGGAACCAGCGGCATGCTCGACCATACATCCATGGAGAAACTCTCTGAGATCATCCATACAATTCGTGAAAATATTTCGTTGGAAAAGAAACTCTTCGCCACGCTCAATGATGGTGGGAGCTGGGACGATTCTATCGAAGGTGAACTCAAAGACTTCCTGAAAACTGTGATAAACAGCAAGGAGCACGACCTCAAGCCCGAGACAAAAACGAAAGCCGCATCTTCTAAAAAGAAGTAGCCATGTCATCTACCCGCGAGCTTCGCCGCCGCATCAAGTCTGTAAAAGCCACCCGCCAAATCACCAAGGCGATGGAGTTAGTATCTACCGCAAAAATGCGCCGCGCCAGTGAGGCAACATTGGCAAGCCGGCCATATACTATGCGTGCCTGGCAAATTGTTGGAGATCTAGCCCGTAAGCCGATCGATGGTCTTTCGCACCCCCTTACCTCCGATCGTGAGGTAAAGAACGTGCTCATATTCGCCGTTTCATCGGACCGCGGTCTGGCAGGCTCATACGCTAGCAATCTGATTAAAGCCTCGCTGCAGGTTATGCGCGAGCGTAAAGCTCTCGGTCAAACGGTGCGTTTTATAACCATGGGGAAACAGCTTGAGCGCTCGCTGTCTAAGTTGGGCGCTGAGATTATTCAGAGCTACCCCCACTCAGCCACACATCCTGTAGCGAGTGACGTCCAGCCAATCAGTAATACGATCATCAGCTCATTCTTGAACGGCTCCTACGACGAGGTGCTCGTGCTCTATACCAACTATTTCACCATGCTCCGCCAGGAGGCTAGCCTACTCAAGCTTCTCCCCCTTGTACCAAGCGAAGCGCCAGAAGAGAGCTTTGCAGAACACGAGATGCACGTAGCTGATGAACGATTCTTCATTTACGAGCCGTCTCCCCTAGCCGTTCTGGATGTTGTGCTGCCACGACTCCTCGAAGCCAGGCTCTACCAGTGCTTGCAGGAATCACTCGCCTCAGAACACGCGTCTCGGCGAATGGCAATGCAAAGCGCATCTGATAACGCTTCTGACATGATTGACGATTTAACTCTTACGTATAACGGCATCCGCCAAGGTAACATCACCCGCGAAATCGCGGAAATCACGAGTGGCGCCGCCGCCCTCGGAGCATAAGCAACGACCATGAGCACACACACCAAAACCACAACTGGGTCTATCACACAAATCATCGGAGCTGTCGTCGACGTACACTTTGAGGCAGGTCTCCCCGAGATCAACGAAGCTCTGCACGTAGAGCTCAACGGCGAGAAAATTACACTCGAAGTCGCTTCTCACCTCGATCACCACACCTTGCGCGCCATTGCCATGAGTGCAACTGATGGCTTGCAGCGTGGAACAGAAGTTGTGGCCACTGGGGCCCCAATTATGATTCCAGTGGGCGAAGAAGTGCTTGGTCGCATGTTAAATGTTACCGGCGCCCCAATCGACGGAAAGCCCGCTCCTAAAGGCACTACTACCTACCCGATTCACCGCGAAGCCCCTAGCTTTACGGACCAATCTACCAGAACTGAG
>CALBLZ010000001.1 GCA_937895715.1 uncultured Candidatus Berkelbacteria bacterium | reverse complement strand
GCCCTATTCAGACTCGGTTTCCCTTCGCCTCCCCTATACGGTTAAGCTCGCCACAGAATGTAAGTCGCTGACCCATTATACAAAAGGTACGCAGTCACCCTTGCGGGCTTCCACTGCTTGTACGCATACGGTTTCAGGGTCTATTTCACTCCCCTCTCCGGGGTTCTTTTCGCCTTTCCCTCACGGTACTGGTTCACTATCGGTCGGTCAGGAGTATTTAGCCTTGGAGGATGGTCCCCCCATGTTCAGACAGGGTTTCACGTGCCCCGCCCTACTCAATTTCATCGACTGTGCCCTTTCAAGTACAGGGCTATCACCTTCTATGGCCGGACTTTCCAGACCGCTCCTCTAGAACACAATCGACTTTTGGGCTGTTCCCCGTTCGCTCGTCACTACTCAGGGAATCTCGGTTGATTTCTTTTCCTCCGGGTACTTAGATATTTCAGTTCCCCGGGTTCGCCTCCAGCACCTATGTATTCAGTGCAGGATACCCTTGCGGGTGGGTTTCCCCATTCGGACATTGCCGGATCAAAGCTTGTTGCCAGCTCCCCGACACTTTTCGCAGGCTGCCACGTCCTTCATCGCCTCTGACTGCCAAGGCATCCACCGTATGCGCTTAGTCGCTTGACCATATAACCTCAAGTCGCCTCAAGGTCTGACCAACAACTGCTTTGCCTACTCGCCTCAACGACACGTTTTGAGACAGGATCTCAAACGCTCTGTTACGTCCCATGTTTTCAAAGAACTCGTCCAGGACCTCAACGTCCCAGCGATTCAATCTTGTGTGTGCGCTGTCACATCTCATCGCGGCTGGTCGAGCCTGGTGGAGCCAGTCGGGATCGAACCGACGACCCCCTGCTTGCAAAGCAGGTGCTCTCCCAGCTGAGCTATGGCCCCGTCGCTTCCAAGCCTTCCAGAACCATGGTGGGTCTGGGAGGACTCGAACCACCGACCTCACCCTTATCAGGGGTGCGCTCTAACCACCTGAGCTACAGACCCATGGGCTGGCTTTCAAGCACGCCGGTTCGGCGCGACGTGAGATGTGCAGGAAACTTGTGCGGACGCCCCCGAGCGGCTCAAAGCCATACTCTAAAGGAGGTGATCCAGCCGCACCTTCCGATACGGCTACCTTGTTACGACTT